>JAFDHD010000116.1 GCA_019308995.1 Deltaproteobacteria bacterium
CACCACAAAACAGCCGCCCAAAAAGCATAAAGCGCGAAAATCTGTTCCATGGCTAAAGCTGGCAAGCCTCACAATATTCGTTCTGAGGCGGCTCTAAATAAGTTACCCTGAATTCATTTTCACCTGTTTCAGATACCGATTCTAAGTCATGTAAATAAAGTTCAATCTCCTGTTTGGTCCGCACTGGAAATTGGTAAACTTTATTTATATATTTCAGAGAATTTCTTGCTTCATTTGTCTTGGTAACAAAATCAAGATGGTTTTTAATTCGGTTTCTAATATACTGATTTGAAAAGTCCCTGATATTTTTTGTTCTCAAGTCAATTGTATCCTTAAAGTTCTTATCAAGCTCATAACCCAGACTGTTGCGGCATGAAGCCATGGCCGCGGACATGGTCGTGCCGGTGCCTAAAAACGGGTCCAGTACAGTATCCCCTTTTACCGAAAACATATTGATCAACCGGTAGGCAAGTTCAAAGGGGTAGGCCCCGCTTCTTTTTCTAATCTTCTTATCATTCAAATCCTGGGTCGTGCCTTTCAAATCCATCCAGACATCAGAGAACCATATATTTCTTTCCTCCCAGAAGATGGCGCTTTGCCGCCTTCTTTGTTTTTCTTTTTCGCTTTTAAATTCTCTAATTGATCCTTTTCTCAATATTAAGATGTATTCATGTTCCAGGGTCACATAGGCCCCGGCAGGCAGCATGCCCGAGCCCATGAACTTGTTGGGTGCGTTCGTTTGTTTCCTCCAGATAATGGGAGGTAAGATACTGAGACCAATATCCATAAGGCGAGACAGGACCCTTGAATGGTTGGGAAAGAGCCTGAAATCCCGGCCCATGGTTCTGACGGCGTCACCAATATTAATGCAGGCTAGGCCGCCGATTTTCAAGACGCGATACACTTCTTTCCAGACCGCGTCGAGTTCTTCATGCATCAACTCAAAAGCCAAAGGGCCGTTTTCTTTTTGCAAGGCCTCTCTGGTGGCAGGATTTTGCGAGCTGAATGTCTCGTCCCACATGGCGATCATGGGGTAAGGAGGCGAGGTAACAATCAAATCCACGCTCTGTGAAGGGAGGGCGCTCATATCTTTGGAGTTACCGAAAATGATTCTATGTGTTGTTTCCATCATCTTTTACTTGGATTATCCCATATTTTCATTTGAAGGTTAAGAATAAATCTGCCTCGACAAATCAATCAATATCAACACATATCAACCTTGGAGAGCTTTGAGCCCACGTCGTCTGCGGCGATCCTGCTAAATAAAAATTTCGATTTGACGCGGATATTTAGAGCTTGTGGCGGGTGACTTCCGGATCTGCTTGATAAACCAAGTCTTTCCACCAAACGATTTTTTTAGAATGATTCAGGGCCAGGCGGCAGGTGTTTGAAATATGGTGCGGCCTTCCTATGTTCTGATAGATACCAGAAATTTGGTTATTCTTAATAGAGTCAAACAAAGTCTCCGAAGTAATGACATGGTCAAAATCAATTCCGACCGATCCGATACTTTTTATTGAATGGCTGTCGCTCCCGGCCAAAGGAATTCTCCCTAAAGCCTGGCAGAGTGCGAAAGACTTTTTGTTGGCTCTGTTGGTAGCCGTTCCGTTAAAGACCTCGATGCAATCCGCTCGATTGAGTGTCCTGATGACGACATCTCTCCGTTTCTTCCCATACTGTATGTTTTTCCAGAAGGGAGCGAATGGATGAGGGATGGAGATGAGGACCTCATAATCAGAGGCTGCCTTCATAAGATAGTCCAGAGAGAGAGGCAGGAAGGAAAAACTATACTTGCGGCGGAATGGTTCTATGTACTGTCGGAAAAAGTTCTCGGCGTCCTGACCATGCCGAAAAAATATTAGCAGTTCAATCCGTTCCTTTGAGCCGATTTCGATAGAGGGAATGGTGGGGATATTCCTCCGTTCAAGCAGCAAGATGCTGCCGCGGATTTCATTGTGGTCTGTAATACAACATCCAATGTTTTTATGCAGACAAGCATATTCTACCTGCTGAACAGTAGCGCTTCCGTCTGAAAAACAAGTATGAACATGAAAATCTACTCTGGTGACTCTTTCCCTGGCTTTTTTATTCCAAGCCAGGTGCATATTGCTGGCAGGGCGAGGAAAATTTCGAGGGGTCTTCCAAAATAAATTGTTATTAAAAAAGAGCCCTTGGGTCTGGGGCCGGTGTATTTTATTCGGATCGTAAAAATGAGGTCCAATAGATAAATTCTTTAAAATAATCGGCAAAGTTAAATAATCCTCATTAACTGGAAATAAGCTTCAAGACTACTTCCTTTTGCAACCGACATGGTTGGGAATTAAACTGATTCTCACGCATCCTCTTCGTCTGATATTGATGTTTTAATCAAAGCGTCTGAGGTATCCAGAGCGTCAAAAATGCGAAGCATGCCAAAAATGCAGCTGATGGCCATATAGGTAATACTGACCATAAAAAAGATCGGCAGGATGTCAAAATTCAACAGATATTTAAAAAGAACTAATATGAAGAAAAGGAACTTAGTTGGGAAGACATAAGCGAATGGGTGTTGATAAAAATTCAATACAATACTAAATGCTGTGTGGTATAAATGAAGGACAAGATAGGCTGCCACCCATCCTGTATAACTAATGTCGCCAAAGAAGATCATAGACAGACCAACGATGACCAATCCGGTGGTATCATTGAGTATGTCCGCCAGCGCCCCGCTGTTCGATTCGACCTTTCTAATTCGAGCCACAGGGCCGTCAAAACTATCTAAAAGGATATGCACCAATAGTACAAGAAAGGCATAATTATACGACTCGAATGCAAAAAATAGAGGGAACAAAATAAGCTGAATCAGAAAGCTCAGGAGGGTGACATGTTTGGGAGATATGTTGAGCCGGATGGCCCAATTGGCAAACCTTTGGAAGAGCCTATCCCGGACGGAAGCCAGGGCGTCTGCTGATTCCTTTTCCTTGGCGCCAAAATAATAAATGAATATTTTTATGGCTCTCGTTTTCTTTTTGGCCTCTTTTCTGGAGACCTCTAATTTGGGCCATCGCTGCTGTTCTACAGGTTGATTCATCTTGCAGATGCTCTATTTTTCATAAATCTTATTATAAATTTTATAACAACCTGACTCAAAATAACATATCAGAGAATAAATATTTTGTCAAGATTATTATTAAGTTATGTGACTTTAATCTGCCTGCGGAAGCCTCTTTTTCACCCAGCGAGATTGAACTTGAATCATCATATTCTAACAAAGATGTTACCAGAAATGCAAATTTTTAATCTTGACCATGATTGAAGAAGGTCTTCAAAGAACAGTCAGAATAACATAGAGGGGCCAAAGAGTCTTAGCTTGGACGTTTTCTAATGCCAAGGATGACAATTGACATAGATCATGCCGTCAGGCATGGAAGACGGCTTGCAAACAGACGGACATTCATGTAAGACTATTCCATAAATCGTGAGTCCTGAAGGGGCATAAAAGCGGGCATGGCCCTTTGTTAAAAACCCGCGTTGCGCCTGTAGCTCAGTTGGACAGAGCAACGGACTTCTAATCCGTAGGCCGCAGGTTCGAATCCTGCCAGGCGCACCAATGAAATCAAGAGCTTAGCCGTTTTGGCTAGGCCCTTAAATTCTTTTTGTCTCCAAAAAGTCTCCATCTTCCCCAAAAATAGCAGTATCGAGTCTCCCTGAAGCTTCACGGTTAACAGGATTCATGAGGTGTCCGTATGTGTCCATAGTAACATTAATAGACGAATGCCCCATTTGAATTTGGATGTACTTGGGGTGTTCTCCCTGGTCAATCAAAAGACTGGCATAAGTGTGCCTTAAATCATGGAAGCGAATCTTTCTTAATCCCGCAGTACGGAGTCCGGCTTGAAAGGCCGGGTGAAAGCGTTAGAGGGTTAGTGACACCTGATCCTTGCCTAGTAGATCACCTGCTCCTCTTCAAGTTCTTTTATTTGCTCCTGAGACATTCCCAGCAGATGCTTAAAGACGTTTTCGTTATGCTCCCCGAGTAAAGGCGCGGAACGATCAATACGGGCCGGAGTGGCGGAAAGTCGCCATGGAGGGGCGATAACCCAGTCTTTCCCGATGACCGGATGCTCGACCTCCATAAAAATACCCCTCTGCCTGAGGTGGGGGTCTTTAAAAAGCCTCTCGCCGCTTAAGGAGGGAGCCGCGGCCACTCCAGCCTTCTGCAGTCTTTCCATGACCTCGTAATAGTCCTGGTCCTTGGTCCATTCGCTGATGATGCGGTCCAGTTCATCCTGATTGCTCCAGCGATGGTGAGCCGTGGTGAACCTCTCATCCTGAGCCAGCTCAGGCATCCCCATCGCCTCGACCAGGGCCTGCCATTCCTCCTCAGAGGCCGCGACGATGCTTATCCAGTTATCGTCGCCTTTACAGCGATAGCAATTATGAGGGGCCATGAACTCCTGTTTGTTACCCTGGCGCTTCTGGACCCTGTTGTTCATGATATAGTCCAGGAGTACCTCACCGCTGAGGGCGACGATGGATTCCTGGGAGGACAGGTCAATATACTGGCCCTCCCCGGTCCGCTGACGAAAGAGGAGGGCAGTCAGAATGGCGAAGGCAGAGGTGGTGGCGCTCCTGAGGTCAATGGCGCCCATAAAATTGCTGGGAGGCCAGTCCTCATATCCGGTGATGTAAGGGAGGCCTGCCAGGGCGGCAAATGTGGGGGCATAGCCCACATACTCCCGCTCAGGACCGGTTTGGCCGCAAGCGGAAGAGGAAAGGTAAATTATGTCCGGTTTAACCTCCTTCATGACTTCATACCCCAGCCCCAATCGCGGCATCACCCCCGGCCGCATGTTCTCCACCGTGACATCACTTATCTGAACCAGTCGCTTGGCGATCTCCACGGCCTTGGGTTTGGAGAGGTTGAGGGTAATGCTGAGCTTATTAAGGTTGAGGTTGTTGAAGACCGATGATTCGTCCGGCGTGGAAAAGCTCTTACCGGTGGTGAAGGAGATAAACCGGGAATGATCTATCCTCCTTCTGCTTTCGACCTTGATGACCTCAGCCCCTAAAAAAGCCAGGAGACAGGTGGCATAGGGCCCGGCCCAGGCTGAAGTGAATTCGGTAATACGCACGCCTTGCAATGGTCCGCTGTTCATCTTATTAACCGCTGCTTCACTCATATCGCACCATCCTGCTCGAGTCTCATCAAGTCCTCCTCGGCATATCCGAGACGCCGGCGGTATATCTCCTCATTATGCTCCCCTAAAAGAGGGGCCGGGCGTGCCAGCCTCCAGGGGGTTTTGGAAAAGATGTAGGACGAGGTCGGAAACCTGGTAATCCGCCCTGCCTCTGGATGCTCCATCTCGACGAAAAAACCGCGGGCCTCCAGCTGCTCAGATCTGACCACATCCTCGGCCGAATTGACCGGAGCGATAGGGCAGCTCAAAGCCTGCCCTTTTCTGAATATCTCCTCCTTGGTATGTTCCATGGTCCATTCGGTTAGAAGTTCGGTCAGTTTATCGGCGTTCTCAGAACGAGCCTGCTGGTCCTTACAAAACTCCTTGTTCGACCACTGCGGATTCCCCATAAGTTCCATGAAGGCCTTCCACTGGTGTTCCTCAGGCGTGACCGAAACCACATAGCCGTCTTTGCAAGGCATCATCCCGCCGGGCATACTCCCCCGCTTCTGACCCTGCCTGGTCATGCTTTCCCCGCTATTGGCAAAGGTAACGCTTTCCACTCTCTGCATGGACAGGAGGGCTTCCTGCTTGGAGAGCTCAATGAACTGGCCCTGGCCGGTAACTCTCTTCCAATAGAGAGCGCCAAGGATGGCCACCACCGCCACCAGCCCGGGATCATAATCACTGCTATAGCTTCCTGGTTTCACCGGGGCGCGTTTAATGTCCGGAGCGGGCATGGGGAGCAGATAACCCTGTCCGCTCACGTGGGCGATGTTGAGCTGATGGGCTTTATAATCCTTATAGGCCCCGCTTTGGCCAAAAGGGGTGATAGAGGCCATGATGAGCCCGGGATTGAGCTCTTTTAAGACATTGTATCCCAGGCCCATTTCTTCCATCTCCCCAGGGGGTCTATCCTCGACCAGGATATCCACCTGTTTGACCAGTTCCTTGAAAATCTTCTGGCCTCCAGACTTTGAGGGGTTCAGGGTGATTCCCAGCTTATTGGTATTGAGATAGAGGAAAAGACCGCTCCTCTCCTGGTGGGGGACGTCTTTGCGAAAGGGACCTCGGCTGCGGGCTTCGTCCCCCTGGCCTGGCTCCTCTATCTTAATAACCTCCGCGCCAAGATCGGCCATGAGCTTGGTGCAGAACGGGGCTGAAACCAGATTCCCAAATTCAAGTACTTTCACACCGGCGAGCGCTTGTTCTGACATATCAGGTCTCCTGGATGCAACATGGCAAAAGGAACATGCCTGTTTATGTGAATTTGAAATCCGTGCAAACTCGGTAAAAGCTCCAAAAGCACTTTACCGCGTCAGGGAATAGCAAGTTGCCTCAGAAGCATCATTTTTCCTTCGAGGCCGGTTAAGGATCGAAAGAAGTGAGGTAAGGATAGCCGAGCCAAGTAAGTCCGTCAAATAAATATTGCCTCGATTTCGCGTTGGTGTTATGACATAACACCTTATGCTGGGACCAAATATAGGAACAGGAAGAGAATATATTTATCACTCTCGCGGATTCTAACACGGAAATTTATCTGTCCCGTGAGACAGCCATTTTAAGATAAAAAGTTTGACGAGAGCCCATGAGATTGATAAAAACCTGACAGGATTCCCAGCCTCCTGTTTTTGTTGTATTGATTAAATTGATGCGGCCAGTCAGGATAAGGCCGTTCACCCGCAAGATACACACCTGAACCAAGGGGTCACAGGGATTTTTAAATCTAAAAAAGCGTACATAAGAACACGAACAGTGCCGTAACGCTGAACCAAAAATGGGCCTTAGTATCCGGCCCGCCCTGCGGGAGGCGCTTTTTTGATATGAACAACAGGCAGAAGGAGGCAATGCGATTATGGGGAAAAGTATAGCACAGGCCCTGGTAGACTTTGACGAGGATTTTGTTTTGGGGGAGGTTACGAACCGGTTGAATAATGGCGAGGAGCCCATACAACTCATACGCGAACTTCAAGACGGGATGGGCCTGATCGGCGAACGGTTCGAAAGCGGAGATTATTTCCTGAGTGAACTCCTGATGTCCGCGGATCTTTTTACCCGAGCCATGGAGGTTCTGGAGCCGAAATTGGAAGACACGGCTCTGGAGACGATTGGCAAGATCGTTATCGGCACTCCCAAAGGGGATATCCATGACATTGGCAAAAATATTTTTTGCACCGTTGCCAAGGCTGCGGGGTTCGAGGTACACGACCTGGGGGTTGATGTCCCTGTGGAACGCTTCCTGGAAGCGGTCGAAGAAGTGAAGCCCCAGATCCTTGGTTTTTCAGCCTTAATAACCACAACCTTTAAGCCCATGAAAGAGGTTGTGGACCTGCTTGTCGAAAAAGGCTTGCGAGAGAACCTGAAGGTTATCGTCGGCGGCGGCGTGACCAACGAGACAGTCAAGAGGCATGTGGGCGCGGATGGGCAAACCACGGATGCCCTTGCTGGCCTGAACCAGTGCAAGAAGTTTGTGTCACTATAGTATAATAACTGGCCGGTGATATAAAACTGGAGGTAATTCAAATATGCCAGAAGAAACAATGACAGCCTGGGAGAGAATGGAAGCAGCAGTGAAGCTTAAGCCTTTGGACAGGATCCCCTGCGCTCCGCTCATGGATATTTATTTCCCCGCCCGATACAAGGGCATTCCTATTGTCGAGGCGATGAGAGACTGGAAAAAGGGCTTTTATTCTATTGTTGATATCTTTGAGGAAGTGAGTGGCTGGGACGGCATGATCCTGCCAGGATACAGCATCCCGGCGACCCCTCACGTCTATTCCGGGATAGGACTCGGGAAAAACCTGTTTCCAGGTCTAGAACTGGGCAAGGATGAGCCTGTCCAATTCCAGGAGAGAGAGGTTCTCAAACGCGAGGATTATGACGATATTATCAACCTTGGATGGAATAATTTCAAAGTAAAGCACAAAGACCGGTTTAACCCCCAGAATGAGGAACGAATTATCAGATGGACTCAGAGACAGATGGAGAAATATAAATATGAAATAGAGTTCTGGAAGACCCGGGGCGTCAGGAGTCTTTGTGGGGCCATGGTTTCATCGCCGCTAATGACTCTTTCCACTTCGCGCTCCCTCCTTCAAATTACCAAGGATATCTATCAAATTCCGGACAAGCTGGAAGCGGTTATGGAAGCCATGATGGATGACTTCATCTCCGATACAATTGAGGCGGCGAGAATCAGCGGAGAACCGGGCGTATTCCTGGTCATGGAGCGCGGCGGGAGCTTTTACTATCCTTTAAAAATTTACGAGCGTTTTGAATATCCTCATATGAAGAGGATGGTGGAGGCGTTTGCCGCCGAAGGATTTATTACGGTGATGCACCTGGATCAGGATTACACCCTGAACCTGCCGTATTTCAAGGACCTGCCTCCGAAGATGGTTGTAGCTGAGTTGGACAGCTGCACCGACATCTTCAAGGCCAAGGAGGTGCTCAAGGGGCATATGTGTATTGCCGGCGACGTCCCGGCAGCCCTGTCATCCCTTGGCACTCCTGAAGAGGTGGAGGAATACTGTAAAAAACTTATAGATGTGGTCGGAAAGGATGGAGGATTTATCCTGAGTACAGGCTGCACCTGTCCGGTAGAATGCAGAATGGAAAATTTTAAAGTCATAATTGAAACGACCAGGACTTATTACCCCCACTAAATTAGCGGTTGACCCCTCAAAGCCATCTGAAACCGCTGAAGATTCATCAGGTGTTTAAACATGCCGGGCGTTCAGGATGAGGGTTCTTCAAAGGCGGAAGCCATGTTTGCTCTTGTCTCTGGACACATAAGTACAATACCAAAGGATGAAGACGGCCGCGGAGAGGCGCGACATTTTTAAATTCAGAAAAAAGCAGGCGTCATCCCCAAGCAGGCTCGACTGATGAATAACGCAATTACTCAAAAAAGAGATGATAAGGCCCGGGTGATGCTCCTGGTGGGATTCCTAGGGGCTGGCAAGACAACGCTTTTGAAACATATCCTTTCATGGAAAGCTGACATGAGCGATACCGTGGTCATAGTCAACGAACTCGGCGATATCGGCATTGACGGCTCTCTCCTTCAGGGGGAAGAGTCCGACATCATAGAACTTACCAGCGGATGCATCTGCTGTACGCTAATTGTTGACCTGAAGGTGCTGCTCAAAAGAATCTGGGAGCGTTTCAATCCCCGGTGGCTCTTCATCGAGGCTTCAGGCGTGGCAGACCCGGCCTCGCTTAATTCTCTATTCCATGAGGACGAAATAAAACAGCACACCGAATTTTTCCAGATCATCACCATCCTGGATGCTGAGTGCTGGGAGATGCGAGAGATCATGGGTCAGTTATTTCATCGTCAGCTTGACGCCGCAGACCTGATTCTTTTGAATAAGATTGATCTCCTGGATACGGACAAGGTCAAACGGTGCATAA
>JAFDHD010000117.1 GCA_019308995.1 Deltaproteobacteria bacterium
CTGATTGGTAGCTCAAACCATTGTCCTTATGAACAAGGCAGCCAGGGGCGATGTACCGCTGGCTGCCTTGCTGCTGGTACCCGGCTTAAGGAGACGAATTATCCTCCAGCGATCATGAGGAAAAACTTGATCTCCTCTCCCTCTTCAAGCGGAGTCTCGGGTGAATCCATGTCTTTTTTAGACGCCTTGGCCAGGATCGGGGCGTTGAAATTATTCTCCTCCTGGTTCCAGAGCTGTTCAGGCATATTCTGGCTGTAGCGGTACCCAATCTCTGTCAGGAGGTCGCCATAAGTAGCTCCAGGCGCGAGGTCAACCCTGGTCGTTTTTACTCCGACAAAATCCGCTAAGATCCCATGAAAGATGGCTTTGACCGTCACTATGGATACATGTCCTCTGCGATATGGTTCAGGCCCAGTTCGATCAGTTTTTCCTTGGTGGGCCTGCCTGTCTCCCAATCCCACTTACGATAGTTATAATAATCCTTGAGCAGCAGGTCCATGTCCGGTACCTGGCCGGGTATGTTGCCATCCGTATAAGCCTGAAGCACAATCTTGGGCAGCCTGTCTCCCTCCCTGGTCAGGCCGAGCTTATTGCTGATGGCCCGCTTGAGGTTGATGGACCGGTCGCCCGCGGTGAGGAGGTCTTCCGGGCTCACCTCCCACCCGGTCAGGGCGTTGAGGATTTGGGCAAGCTGCGTCGCGGAAAGGCTCGAGAACTTACAAAGCGTCAAAGCGTCAAAGAGGTCCTTGTAGCTCTGATACTTGGCCGCGGGCTCGGCCTTGCCCGCTGAGGACAGCCTGTCGCCAGGCATAATGCCCAGTTCCGGGATCGGGCCGCCCAGCTCCACGTTGTAGTAATCCCCCTTCAAATGGCACGCGCCTCTGGGGCCGGTGGCATAGGAAACAGCCAGCCCATGAAAGGCGCGGCCGTCGTGCATCGGTATCTCCAGGCCCTTGACCTGAGCCGCTTCGCCCTCGTCACGGCCAAACTCCCGGGCCATGGCCAGGGTGCCTTGCGAAAGAATCTTGCCGATACCTTTCTGATTGATAATCATCTCCAGGAGCTTCAGGATGGCCTGGCCGTCGCCCCACTTGATCTCCAGACCCGCCTTGCGTTTGGTCAGCACGCCCTGCTCATACAAATACATGGCATAGGCGATTGAAACGCCGGTGGAGATGGTGTCCAGGCCGTGGAGGTTGCAGATATAGTTGGCCTGAATGATGGTTTCCAGGTCATGGTTCAGGCACAGGGGGCCGAAGGCGGCCACGGTCTCATATTCCGGCCCGTCAATTTTCTCCAGGTCCGGCTTGAAATATTTCACCACACGGCCGCACCCGATAGGGCAGCCGCGGCAGGCATAGTTCTCAATGGTGTAAGCCTGGCGCAGGGCCTGGCCGGTGACCTTCTCGGCTTCGAATACGCTCTGGGTGTAATATTTAGCCGGGGTATCCCCCAGGGTCATGCCCATGTCCATGTATAGCAAGGTGCCGTATTCACGGTAGGCCACGGACATAAAATTACCCCTGATCGTGGCCACCGCCTCCTGGGACAGCGCTCTGACTTTCTCCGGTGCGGCCGACTCCGGCCTCATTCTGCCTCCGGCCGCCACGGCCTTCAGGTTCTTTGAGCCCATGAGCGCGCCCAGGCCGCAGCGCCCGGCGGCCCGTCCCTCATCGTTCATGACGCCGGCGTTCTTGAGCTGCTTCTCGCCGGCTGAGCCGATACAGGTTACGCTGACGTTTTCTTCACCAAGCTCCTTTTTAAGCGCCTCCTGGGTCTCATAAGAATCCTTGCCCCACAAGCCGGAGGCGTCTCTTATTTCAGCCGAACCATTACTGACATACAGGTACACCGGGTTATCGGCGCGCCCGGTGATGAAACAGCCGTCATACCCGGAACCCTTGAGCCGGAAAGGAAAAACCCCACCGCTGGTCGCCTCGCCCCACAGGCCGGTCGCGGGCGAGATGCCGCACACAGCGTAACGGCTGACCATAGGGATGGATGAACCGGTGAAGGGACCGGTGGCAAAAATGAGTGGGCTCTCCGGGCTTAAAGGGTCCATGCCTTCTTGCACATGGTCATAAATCAGCGCCGCGGCCAGCGTGGCCCCGCCGATGTATTTCTTCAAATCATCCTCAGAAAGGGGCATCTCCTCGGTCGTCCTGGCCCCTAAGTCCACCTTGAGAAATCGGCCGTGATATCCAAACATGGTTTCTACCTCCCTTAGAAGTTTATATCCTTACCTTCGTAAGCGTACCTGAATATCTCTTCACACTGGGCCTTGGTCATGGGCCTGGGGCTGAAGAAAGTGCTGATGTCCTCAAGGGCATAAAGCACCAGCTGGTCCATTTTTTCTTCAAACTCATCCTTCGGGATTCCCAGGTCCTTGAGGTTTAACGGGATGTCCAGCTCCTTGTAAAAGACTCGAAATCTTTCAACCAGATTGTTTAGCGTTTCCTCCTTGGTATCAGCCTCCACCCTGAGGGCTCGGGCTATGCCCAGGAATTTATCCGAAGTTTTATTATAGAATTGAAAGGTATAAGGGATAAAGACGCCGCAGGCCAGACCGTGGTGGACTTTGAAAAGACCGCCCAGGGAGTGGCCGAAACTGTGGGTCAGGGCGGTGGAGTTCGCCCCAAAGGCCATACCGGCGGTGCTGGCGGCTATGTGCATCCTCAATCTGGCCTCCCGGTCGCGGCCGTCCACATAAGCGCGCGGCAGGTATTTGAAGGTCATTTCAATCGCCGCCAGTGCCAAGGCGTCGGTTATTTCATTGCTGGATACAATGGCCATGGTGTCCGTGGCATGGGACAGGGCGTCCAGGCCCGTACCCACGGTCAGCCAGGGAGGCATGGTTACGGTGAAAGCTGGATCGAGTATGGCAAAATCAGGCAGCAGATCGGCATTGGCCAGAGGAATCTTCCGGTGGGCCGCGGCGTCGGTAACCACCGAAACAGGGGTGCATTCCGAGCCCGTGCCGCTGGTGGTGGGCACGGCCGCAAAGATGGCCTTCTTCCTCAAACCTAGGGTCTCAAGGGGCGAGAGCGCCCCCAGGTACTCTATGTCCGGCCGTTCATAATGGATCCAGGCCGCCTTGGCCCCATCCATGACCGATCCGCCGCCCACGGCTACGATCAAATCCGGCTCAAAAGCGGTCATAACCTCGCCGCACTCCTTCACGTTTTCCAGCGGCGGCTCGGGCAGGACTTTGTTCCAGGTCTCAGTGGCAAAGCCGCCGCCCTCAGCCGTTTTGGCCACGCGGCGCGCAAACCTTTCGGCTGCCTCGTCTGTCACGATAAACGCCCGTTTCTTTTCGCACCTCGCCCCCCACATGTCCACAGTGGAAGCCCCGAGTACCGGTCCTTCGGGAAAGACATTGGAACCCATAATTAAGGTCGGGGTGCTGAAGACCGTCGAAAGTCCCTTGACGGTGGTGGAAAGGGCCAGGGGGAAGAGTGCTTTAAGCATCGGGTCTAAAAACCAGTAGTCCATGATTACACCTCCATGCCTGTTAAGGTTTGGGTTAAGCCGAAGTTAACACACCATGCCTCTCCCCTGGAGCAGATTACGTTTGGCTTCTGAGGCATGGAAAAGGCACTTGACTAGATCAGGATAATTTTTTTTAATAAGTTTCTTGTCAATTAGGTTGTGGTTAAGATGGTTAAAAGATTTTTTCACCGAATATCTGCTTTTGAGGCTCCCGGCCTTGCCAGATTTCCTTAGTTTACCAGAACCAAAACAAAAAGATAAATAATTTATTTATGAGTGTACCAGACCATCAGAAACAATCAAGAACAATCGCCGCTCCTGGTCAAGGCGCTCAGTTCAATCCTGCTCCCAGGTGAAGACGATCTTGTTGTCCTTAAACTCTGCAATCTGTCTTTCGGTATAGCCCAGTTCAGTCAGCACCTCTTCAGTATGCTGACCTAGCCGGGGGGCAGGCCGCCTGATGATTCCGGACATGTCAGAGAATTGCGGCCCGACGCCCGGCTGCCGCACCAGTCCAATTTCTGTGTATTCCTGTTCATCGAAGAGGTCATTTTCCTCGCAGTGCCGGTCATGAATCAGTTCCTCGGCCGTCTGTCCCAGGGCGGCCGGCACCTGCGCCTGCTTCAGGACGGTGATCCAGTCCGCGGCAGGCCTGCCGCGAAAGGCGATGGTAAAAATTTTCACCAGGGCCTCGTCATTTTCTTTTCGCTTCTTAAGGCTTTCGAATCTGGGATCAGAGCCGAGCCTCTCCAGCTCCAGAACCTGACACAGGCTCTGCCACTGCCTCTCACTCTGGCATAACACAAAAATCCACCGGCCGTCCCTGGTCTGGTAGTGACGAAGGAGGGCGTTTTCGCCCAGGAGGTTTGAATCTCCCTTATCCTTATGCTTCATGCCGGCATAATCCATGAACTTGCCTGACTGAAGAGCGATCGAGGCGTTGGTCAGGGACGTCTCGACCCTTTGTCCCTTGCCCGTCCTGGCGCGGACCAGGAGAGCCAGGACGGCCCCGTAGGCGGCCAGCATGGGGCAGGCCAGATCGTTTATGGCGATCTGGTGATAAACCGGAGGTTTCCCCATGCCGCCTTGGCCGACCATCTGGCCGCTGCGGGCCTGAAGGAGAGGGTCATAGCCAGGCCAGGCGCTGTAAGGCCCTGTAGAACCGTGTCCCAGAGCTGATACGTATATAAGGTCCGGCTTGATTTTGATCAGGGAATCGTAGTCCAGACCGAGTTTATGCCACACGCCCCAGCGCGCGTTTTCCACGACTAGGTTGGATGTGGTGATGAGCTTATATATTATCTGTCTGCCTTGTTCCTTTTTGAGGTCAAGGGAGAGAGACCTCTTGCCGCGATTACACGCCAGGAAGCCTCCGCCGACGCTGCGCCAGGAATCACCGTCAGGCGGTTCGACCTTGATCACGTCCGCGCCCATATCAGCCAGGAGCATGGCGGCGTAAGGGCCGTTTATCATGGTGGTGAAGTCGGTTACCCGGATCCCATCCAGGGGATGCATGCGTGTACTCCTCGATTGCTTATATGACTTTTCGATCCCTAAGCCCGGCGATCTCCTGAGCGGAGTAACCCAGAAGCTTAGCCAGGACCACCTCGGTGTGCTCACCGTGCTTCGGGGAACGGCTTTTTACCCGGCCGGGCGTCAGCCCCAACTTGGCCGGGACTCCCATTTGGCGCACCATACCCAGGCCAGGCTCTTCCACCTCCACCACCATCTCGTTGGCCAGCACCTGGGGGTCATTGAGGAACTCTTCCACGGGCAGGGTCGGGGCGCAGGGGATATCCTCTGCCTTCAGGAACTCAAGCCATTCGTCCCTGGTTCTGGCCGAGAAGATTTCTTTAAACATGGAGATAACCTCTTCGTTTCTGGGCGGCAGAATCAGGAAAGGCGCGCCCTCAAAGAGAGGGTCAACCAGCCATTCGTCATGTCCCATGGCCAGGGCGAACTTGGTGAAAAAGGTGAAGTTTCCGAGGGCCAGGAAGAGCCACTGGCCGTCACTACCTTGGTAAAGCTTGTAGAGCGGCATTAGCCCCTGCGGGTCTGAGAATGGGATTCTGATCTTGTCTTTAAAGTCCACGAGCATGCCGCTGGCCGCGGCCATGGTCGAACCCAGCAGGGAGATTTCAACCTTCTGCCCCTGGCCGGTCATTTCACGCGCCAGCAGGGCGGTCGTGATGCTGAAGGCCGCCATGAAGGCGGTGTAGTAACTGGGCAGAGGCAGTACCAGGTAGGTCGGGAGACTATCCTCTCTTCCCCCTTGCTCCACATAAATTCCAGCGATAGACGCTACGATGGGGTCCCAGCCTGGCAGGTCACGGTACGGCCCTTTGCAGCCAAATCCGGAAATGGAACAGTAGATTATCCGGGGGTTCAGACGCCGCACCGTTTCAGAGCCGATACCCAGCCTCTCGGCTACACCGGGGCGGAAGTTCTCAATGATCACGTCAGCCTGTTCGGCCAGTTCCAGGGCCACGCGCTGGCCTTCTTCTTTTTTCAGGTCCAACGCCACGCCCTTCTTGCTGCGGTTTAAGACCATGAAACCAGGCTCATTGCGACAGGGGTCACCCGAAGGCCGCTCCACTTTAATGACCTCAGCGCCCTGCTCGGCTAAAAGCATGGCGGCGTAAGGGCCGGGGATGTAGTGACCAACATCAAGTACTCTGAAACCAGACAGCGCTTGCTCCATCGGATTGAAACCCCCAAATTTGAGTGCATGGCATTTAAAGATCAAACCACCCGGATTACAAAGTTGGGGCATACCTCGGCGCAATACCCGCACAGAATACATTTGGCCATATCCACGACCGATTGACCCTTTTTGCCTTTTGACTCGTCGGCCTGGGAGTAGTCAATGGAAAGGGCGCCCTGGTCGCAGGCTTCCACACAGTCGCCGCAGCCGACACACAGGTTATAAATCTTGAGGGCGCGTCGGACGGTTTCAACCTGAGCTAGCGTTTCTTTAGAAACCTCCCTGCCTTCAAAGATGCTGACGTTCATTTCCACCTCAGCCGGTGATTTCATGCCCACGCATATAGAATCCATGAGCCGGGTCTCTTGAAGAAACCTGAAAGCCTCCTGGGGTGACTGCCGCAAGTGTCCGCCGGCTAGAGGCTTCATGGCATAGAGACCCTTGCCTTGATTTTTTGCAAACTGGCAGGCCGTGATCATATCCTGGGCCGAACCATCGGGGATGCCCAGCCCTTGCGAGTTCAGGACCGGAAAGAGGACGTCAAAGTCAGGCTCGGCCGCGACGGCTTCAGCCGCTTCCACTTTATGCACCGAGGCGCCGATGGCCCGGATAAGCCCTTTTTCCTTGAGCCCGAGGAAGTAATCCAGGACTTCACGGCGATTTTGAAGGTCTTGAGCGCTATCAATGAGGTGGCAGTGGTAGATGTCAATATACTCTCTGTCAAGTTCTCTCAAGGATTCCTCAAAGGTTTTCTCAGCCTCCGGCCGGGTTCTGGCGTGGGTCTTGGTGGCGATGACCACATCGTTTTTGGCCTGGCCCAGGCCGAGGCGCAGGTGATTCTGGGTGCCATAGGAATGGGCGGTATCAAACAAGTTTATGCCCATTTCCACTGCCTTGGCAACGGCCGGGGCTCCTTGTTCCGGGGTTAAATCGGCCTGAATCCTTCCGAGAATAAGAGTCCCAAAAGAAAGCTCGGTGACCTTTATGCCGGTGCTGCCCAGGGTAACTTTTTTCAACGTCAAGCCTCCTGTAAAGGTTTGGTCAAAGTCATCTCCCTACCAGCTCCGCGGCTGCTATCATGTGACAGGAAATCCCCGTTTCACGCCGAAGTAATAGGAGTATAACAGTGGAGCGTCAATTTAGTAATATCGGTCAGGGAGCGAAGTCCCCTGACAAAAAAACGGCTGGCCCGCAAAACTAAGACGGCTCGAACGCACACCCGGTCTTTATATGTTATACGAGGTGTCCGCTGGTGGCATCTTTGAGGCGACCAGCTCCGAGTAATCCGGTACGGCGCCGAACTTGGGGTGTTTTTCCCATCCCGGAATCCCGGCCTCTCTTTTGGCCGCAGCCTTGTACATCTCCCAGTCACCGGTGGCGAAAAACATCATCTGCTGCGCTGCCAGGGACCCCTCGGCATGGATCTGGTGGCTCACATGCCGCCCGCTCGTGATATCATGCAAAAGCCTGATGGCCAGCAGCCGGTGTTCCGTGGGTATCCCGTCTTTCGCCCCGAGATACTTTTCCAGAAAGGGGCGTTCTTCCGGGTTATTCCAATCCCTGAAGGAAACTGGGTCGGCGGCAATACCTCCGCAAATGTCCTGAGCGATCTTGGTCGCCTCGTTGAAGTTAACCGCGTACATGTACTTCGCGATGTTGGTATAAAGCTGGTTAGGATTTACAAAATCCGTGCCCGATTCTATCTCGGGGAACATGCAGGCCGCCAGACTCAGGACCTTGAAGGCCTCGGTGAGCTGAACCAGCCAGGCTAATTTATCACGGATATGCGAGTACTTCTCCAGGCCGTTGTATTCGGCCATCAAGGCAGCTACACCGGTGAGGACTTCCAGCAGGGAGACCATGCGGCAGCAGGCAAAAAGACGGTGAAAGGTGCCAAAGAGGTAGGCGATATCCCGGGAAAACTGCCATTCGCCGCACATGAACACCCGCTCCCATGGCACAAAAACATCATCAAAGACGATCATGCATTCACCGTCCCCAACCCCGTGCGTGGCCGCTAACGGGTAATCCCAGATCGTTTCGTTGGTGGTGTGCTCCCTCATTTCAGGTTCGGAAGAGATGAGCGTGATGCCTTTTGCGTTCAGCGGGATGGCAAAGACGAGGGCGTAGTCCTTGTCCGGCTCCTGGTGCGTGCGGCAAGGCAGGACAATGGCCTCATTGGCGCTGGGCGTGGAACTGATGTGGTACTTGGCCCCCCTGACGATGATTCCATCTTTTTGCCGATCCACAACCCGGACATAGTAATCTTTATGCTGTATCTGGACCGAAGGGCGGAGGCTCCGGTCCCCCTTGACGTCTGTCATGGCCCCGGTAACTCCGATATCCGTTTGCTGCAGATACTTACGGTAGGCCTCAACCCGCTCCGTATAGCTGGTCCCCAGCTGCTTATCCATCCTGGAGGCGAGAACGGCTGAGGCCGTCAATGCGTCAACGCCCATGCTGTGAAGGCCCATACCGCCGTATCTGTGGCCTTCAATATACACTTCCCGCCGTCGGATCAGGTCTTCCTTGGTCTTGGCCGGTGTCCACAGGAAATGGACCTCTTCTCCCTCCTCGTTCTTAGTCACGAAGATGTCCCGGCGCTCGGGATCATTGCTGAGAACCCAGTCCATAGCGCCGCGCATAATGACCCGCCGCAGGATGGGGTGAGTGGTCACGTCCTTGACCCTTTCTCCCAGGTTGTAAATCACCCGGCCATCCCGCAAACTCTCCAGGTATTGCTCCACGGTTCTGATCATGATTCATCCTCCCCTTTAAAGATACTTCTGAATTAATAAGAACTTGTGTAAGTTACTATTCCAGGATAAGAAGTATAGAGGTGTCTGGGCGGTGTGTCAATGATGGAAAGAAATTGAATTGTCGTGTTTTCAAACACAGGTAACACTTCGAGGGATGTAAACTGGGATAGCCTTCGCTCACCCTCAACAGGCGCCTCGGTTCGGTTTTTTTGGCCATAAAGCTTTGAATATCTTTAAAAGATTTATTCATATTTGAGTAAAGGGAAGCTTTATCAGTTTCGTGTCAGAGAATTTCTTCCTCACCCGCTTGGTCTGGCGATAGGAAAGGTCCATCTTTATGCTGACCTCCTTTAATGTTATCCGCCCTT
>JAFDHD010000118.1 GCA_019308995.1 Deltaproteobacteria bacterium
CCTCGAAACCTTAATTTTATTCTGACCCAGAACAGGATCGAGCCATTATCACTTCCTCAAAAGTGGAAATATATGAGGCTAAATAAGAAAATTCCGTTACAACGCAAATGGCTCTAGAGAGAAAAATCTTGCCTTATAAGCCACTTAAGTCGTAAAATAGTCTAGTCCAAGGAATCCTATGCAAAACGATAGCTCGCGCCGCAATATAATCGTCTCCATCTGCCTGAGTATATTCATCCTTGCATGTGGCACCGTCGGGTACGCCCTCATCGAGGGCTGGGAACTCCTGGATGCATTTTATATGACCATTATCACCGTGGCCACCGTTGGTTACGGCGAAATACGACCGCTCAGCCCTGTCGGCCGGGTCTTTACCCTCTTTGTTATCATCTTCGGCGTGGGCAATGTGGCCTATCTCATCGGCCAGCTCACCCGAACCATGGTCGAAGGCAGTCTGAGAAGAGTCCTGGGGAGGCGAAAATTGGAAAAACAGATCAAGGCCATCAAGAATCACTATATTATTTGCGGCTACGGCCGCATCGGCCACTCCATTACGCAGGAGCTAGCCGTCAATAACCTGCCCCTGATCGTGATTGAAAATGACCCGGGGATCATCGAGCAGATTGATCAGGACGGCCATCTCTATGTCGTGGGTGAAGCCACTGATGACGATAACCTGATCAGGGCCGGGATCGAACGCGCCTGGGGCCTCGTGGCCGTGGTCAGTTCCGACGCGGATAACGTCTATATCGTCCTCACAGCTCGGGCCATGAATGAAAATCTGTTCATCGTCACCCGGGCCAGCCAGGAGAAATCCGTGAGCAAGCTCGAGCGCGCCGGAGCGGATAAGGTTGTTTCTCCATACCAGATCGGCGCCCGAAATATGACCCAGACCCTGCTGCGTCCGGCTGTGGCGGATTTTATCGAAAGCACGGTCCACGGCCGGGGGGACCTTGACCTGGCCATGGAAGAAATCCTGGTGACGCCTCGGTCCGAGCTTAAGGACATCACACTCAAAGATTCCAACATTCGCCGGGACCTGGACCTGATCGTCATTGCCATCAAAACGACTAATGGGAATATGATCTTCAATCCCTGGGCCGAGGCGCGTTTTCAGGTCGGGGATACACTCATCGCCGTGGGCCAGCGCAAAAACATGGAACGGCTGGCCAAGTTACTAGGGGCTGACACCCTGACCATATATCCTGCCCGGAAAGCTCCCCGCCCGGAACCTGAGGAAGCTGAGATTTGAATTGACCCTCTGCCTTAAGCTATGGAGGTCGGGTTTAAAAAAATTGTCAGATTAGGCCTTGAGGCCATCTGTGTTTTTCCCGTCATTCACTCAGTATGGATGAAAGAGCTTGTCAAAGCTTTCCATGGAAAAAGCAAGGAACAAACACGTTCCTACATTTTTGTACTTTTCAGTTAAAATTACGACATTTTTGTCGTAAGTTTTAAAAATACGATAAAGTAATTTTATGTTTATTCAATGAATATCAAATCGTTATAAAAAGAATCCCAATTTGGCCTGACTCTTGCCCTAAATCAATCATTGAATCCAATTACTTGGTACGGGGTGGAGTCTTCAAAGGCAGAAGGTGGAGGAAAACCCATGGTCAAGATAGAAGCCATCATCAAACCATTTAAGCTCGAAGATGTAAAGGACGGACTCAACGAAATCGGCGTGCAGGGCATGACCATCACCGAGATTAAAGGCTTCGGCCGTCAAAAGGGACACAAGGAGATTTACCGCGGCGCTGAATACGTGGTGGAATTTTTACCCAAGATAAAAATAGAGATTGCCGCCGAGGCTAGTCAGGCCGACGAGATTGTGCAGACGATCCAGGACACGGCCAGAACCGGGAAGATTGGTGATGGGAAAATCTTTGTTTTTCCTTTGAGTGAATGCATACGTATTCGTACCGGCGAGAGAGGTCGAGACGCCCTTTAATACCCGTGCTTGATATTCAAGAAAAAAGAATGGAGCTCATTCAGGCGCTTTCTCAGGACCTTTCTGGAGTTGACTTTGCCTCCGCCTATACCGCCCTGCTGGACGATTATGTCAAGGGGCTGTATGTGGAGGCCGGCGGGCAAGCCTTGCGTTCAAGGCTGGCTCTGGTGGCGCTGGGCGGTTACGGTCGGGGTGAGATGGCCCCGTATTCAGACGTGGATTTGCTTTTTCTTTACGATTCTGATTTTGAAGAAGAGAAAATCAGGCCGGTGGTCGAGGCGGTGCTTTATCCACTGTGGGATCAGAAGCTCGCGGTGGGCCATGCCAGCCGTACGGTTGACCAGTGCCAGGCCATGGGGCGCTCTGATTTCATGACCCTGGTCTCCCTGATCGAGTCGCGTTTCTTAATAGGGGATGAAGAACTTTTCACCCAATTTTTTAGCCGCTTTCGACGCTGGCTGAGTTCGAAGACGCAGCGCCGAGCCTTCTTCAAGAACCTCAGAAAAAATATCGAGGCGCGGCATCAAAAATATGGGCAGAGCCCCTACCTTTTGGAGCCGGATGTGAAAAACGGTCAGGGCGGGCTTCGGGATATCCAGGCCATTTTTTGGGCCGGCCTTGGTCTCTATGAGTTTTCCGGATTTGCGGAACTGGGCCAGGCCGATTTTCTGCCTCGGGACGGGGCCGAGGTTCTGACTGAGGCTCGTGATTTCATGATGGGCGTGCGTGCTCAGCTCCATTGCCTGACCACCGCGAAGAACGAGATGCTGACTCTTGCCTTTCAGGAAGACCTGGCCGGCCGTTTCAGGTATGAGGATGCGGGAGACATTACGGCCGCGGAACGGTTCATGCAGGATTATTACACTCATGTTTATTCCGTCAGTAACAGCCTGGATTATCTTTTGAGCCGGGTTGAGGAGGACCTTCGCCCGCCCTCGGTGAAACGGATAACCAGACATGCCCGCATCGTGGAAAAGGGCCTGTTCGTTCGGCGCGGGCTGGTGGAGCTGGCCTCCTCTGCGGACGTTCGCCGCCGGCCGGTCCTGATGATGCGTGCCTTTGAGGTGGCCGTCAGTGAGGGGCTTCAGCTCAGCCATCAGGCCCTGGACATCATTCGCGCCAACCTTGATCTGGTTGATAAACAATATCGGTGTGATGCGGAAGTTGCTCACTCTTTTTTCCGCGCCCTGTCGGCCACCCCGCCCGGCCCGGTCGCCGCGCCTCGCACCCTTCAGGCCATCCAGGGTGTCAACTTTCTGGCCGCCTACATTCCGGAACTGGCGCCGGTTATGGCGCGGGTGCAGCACGACGCTTACCATCTTTACACCGTGGACGTGCACCTCGTCCTGACGTTATGGGAGCTTAAAAAGATTGCAGCCAGCGGGGAAGGGAGAGATGATTTTGAACGTTCGATTTTGGAGCAGGTCAAGGAACCGGGGATTTTATATCTGGCGGCGTTCATTCATGACATTGGCAAAGGTCTTGGGCATGACCATGCTCGCCGCGGCGCGGGGATGGCCTCTAAAATTGGAACCCGCCTCGGCTTGAGTCCCGAGGCGACCGAAACCCTGGTCTTCCTGGTGGCGGAACACCTTTTCCTCATCGAAACCGCTACGCGCCGGGACCTGACCGAGGAAAAGCTCATTCTTAGTTCAGCGCAGCGCGTCGGGGATTTGGACCGACTGAACATGCTCTATCTTTTAACGATTGCCGATTCCAGGGCCACCGGCCCCAGGGCCTGGAATCAGTGGAAGGCTTCCCTGCTGCGCGATCTTTACACCAAGGTTTATCATGTCCTGACCCGCAGCGACCTGGCTGGCCGGGAGGCGGCTCATCAGAGGGAAAGACTTAAGATCGAGGTAAAGAAAGCCTTGAAAGGCAAGATGGACCCGGATCAGGTGGAAGCCAGGCTTGAAAATGTCTCGGCCCATTATCTCTCGGTCATGACCGCCAGCCAGGTGGCCCGGCATCTGCTTCTGGAGGAACAGCTCGGCGACCAGGTCATGGTCTGGGAGGTCAGGGACACGAACGAGGGTTATTATGAAGTCACCCTGGCGACCAAAGACCGGCCCGGTCTGCTGGCGAGCATGGCCGGAGTCTTCACCCTCAACAGCATCAACATCCTGGGAGCTCAGGTCTTTACCAGGGAAAACGGCATTGCTATTGATATCTTCCACGTTGACCCGCCTCCTGATCCTATTTTTGTTGAGGAAGCCTGGGCCAAGGTCGAGAACGATGCGCACCGGGTCCTGACCGGGGAGATGGCTTCGGATTTCCGCCTCTCGCCCCGGCGGCCGATGTTCAAGGCTCCTAAGGCCCGACCTTACCGTCCGTCCAGGGTGGAGGTGGATAATGAAATTTCGGATTTTTACACTGTCATCGAGGTCTTTACCCATGACCGGCTCGGCCTGCTCTACAGTCTGACCCAGACGATCTTCGATCAGGACCTCACGATTCACACCGCCCGAATTTCCACCAAGGTTGATCAGGTCGTGGATGTATTTTACGTGCGCGACTTCGACGGCCAGAAGGTGGATGAACCGGCTAGAATCAGGGCCTTGAAAGAGGCCCTGACATTGACCCTTGAAAAATAGATAAAAACTCAACCCCCAGGTTCATGCCAAAGAGGATAATAAAATAGAGGAGAAAAACAATGACACCAGAAAAAGTATTGGAGATGGCCAAAAAGAAAAAGGCAGCCATGGTTGACCTCAAGTTCATGGACTTCCCTGGCATGTGGCAGCACTTCACCCTGCCTATCGCCTCCCTGGAGGAATCCTCCTTTGAAGATGGTTTCGGGTTTGACGGTTCCAGCATCCGGGGCTGGCAGCCCATTCACGCTTCGGACATGCTGGTCGTCCCGGACCCTGACACAGCCATGATGGACCCCTTCACCGAAGCCCCGACCCTGTCGCTCATTTGCAACATCGTAGATCCGATCACCAAGGAAGCGTATTCCCGGGACCCGCGCTATATCGCTCAGAAGGCTGAGGCTTACATGAAATCAACCGGGCTGGCGGACACGGCCTACTTCGGGCCTGAGCCTGAATTCTTCATCTTCGACGATATCCGGTATGATAGCAACCAGCACAGCGCCTTCTATTTTGTGGATTCGGTCGAGGGCTTCTGGAACACCGGCCGGGAGGAGAATCCAAATCTTGGGCATAAGCCGCGATACAAAGAAGGATATTTTCCGGTGCCGCCGACGGACTCCTGCTACAACCTTCGCAACGAGATGGCCCTGCAGCTCATGGAATGCGGTATCGAGATCGAGGCCCAGCACCACGAGGTGGCCACCGCCGGTCAGAGTGAGATTGACATGAAATACTCCCCCCTAGTCGAGATGGGGGATAAGCTGATGCTCTTTAAATATATTGTTAAAAACGTGGCCCGGAGGCATAACAAGACCGTGACCTTCATGCCCAAACCCGTCTTTTCCGACAACGGTTCGGGTATGCACGTCCATCAAAGCTTGTGGAAAAAAGGCAAACCCCTCTTCGCCGGGGAGGAATATGCCGGCCTTTCCCAGATGGCCCTGCACTACATCGGCGGCATCCTGACCCACGCCAAGGCCCTCTGCGCCTTCTGCGCCCCGACGACTAACTCCTACAAGAGGCTGGTCCCCGGGTTCGAGGCCCCGGTGAACATGGCCTACTCCAGCCGGAACCGTTCGGCCGCGATCCGCATCCCCTTGTATTCCCCAAGCCCTAAGGCCAAGCGGGTCGAAGTTCGCTTCCCTGATCCGTCCTGCAACGGCTATATGGCTTTCTCGGCAATGCTCATGGCCGGGCTGGATGGCATACAGAACAAGATCCCCGCGGGCGACCCGCTGGATAAAGACATCTATGCTCTTTCCCCGGAGGAGCTGACAGATGTGCCTTCGGCGCCTGGTTCCCTGGAAGAGGCGCTGCGGGCCTTGGAGGATGATCATGAGTTTTTGATGAAGGGCGATGTTTTCACGCGGGATGCGGTGGATATGTGGCTGGAATATAAGATGGAGAACGAGGTGAACGAACTGCGGCTTCGGCCTCACCCGTATGAATTCAGTCTTTATTTTGATGTCTGACGACCATGCAGTGAGGGGAGACCTGAAAAGACATGCCTTAGAAACTCTCTGATTCATAAAGGCTGAAACCGGCTTACGCCAGAGATGAGTATGGTGACTCACACACAGACCCAGGGTCATGATCGCGAAGAGATCATCCTCAGTCTGTTCTCCCCGACTGAGCGCGCCGCGATTACAGAGGATGAATCCGCGGCCGGCGCTCTCCGGACCCTGGCCGCTTACTCTCCGGCCTTGATCCAGGCCCTGGCCGCGCGGCCCGAACTGGCCCGCTGGTTGTTTTTAAAGCGATCTTTCCTGCATCCAGCCGTGCTTGAGACCTTGTCCCAAGAACTCGCGGCTCGAGCCGGGGAAGCAGGCGACCTCAAAGGACTTCAGGTCTGCCTGCGCCGCTTCCGGCTCCAGGAACTGGCCCGTCTGGCTGTCCGGGACCTGATTGGCCGGGCCGATCTGGCTGAGGTCATGGAGACCCTGAGCTCCCTGGCCGAGGCCTGTCTTGTTCAGGCTCTTGATTTTGCTACGCACAAGGCGGCGGCCCGCTTTAACCTCCCGAAGCACAACCTGGGACTGGTCCCGATCATTCTCGGCATGGGGAAACTTGGGGCCAGAGAATTGAACTACAGTTCAGACGTGGACCTGATTTATCTGTACCAGCCCCTTTCATCGCCCCCAGACTCGCCGGGCGCCCAGGTGGTGGCTGAGTTTATCTTCACCACCGTGACCAGGGCCATGTCGGAAGTGACCGAGGACGGTCTTGTCTTTCGCGTAGATCAGGACCTTCGTCCCGGAGGTAAGGATGGCGCTCAGGCCCAGTCGGTCGAGGCGGCTTCAAAACACTACCTGGCCCTGGGGCAGCCCTGGGAGAGAATGGCCTTGCTCAAGGCCCGACCCGTGGCGGGAGATGTTAATGGCGGCCTTGAGTTTCTCAATTTACTGACCCCGTTCATCTTTCGCCGCTACCTGGATTACACCTCCCTGGAGGAGCTCAAAGTCCTGAAGGCTCGCTTCACCGAGGAAAAAAGAATCAAGCTGCGTCGGTTGAATGCTCGTCGTCCCTCCCTCCCGGCTGTTAACGTCAAACTTTCTCCGGGCGGCATTCGCGAGGTTGAGTTCTTTGCTCAGGCCCTGACCATCACCTTTGGCGGTCGTCTGCCGCATCTTCGTCTGATCGGGACGCTTAAGGCCCTTTCGGCCCTGACAGCTGAAGGGATCATCAGCCCAAAGGATTCGGAAGAACTGTCTAAGGCTTACGTCTTTTTACGCACCGTGGAGCATCGGCTTCAGCTTCGGGAATTGACTCAGACCCAGGTTTTGCCTCGAAGCGAAACCGCCCTGGATAACCTGGCCCGCTCCATGAATTTTCCAGGCAAGGCGCGAAACGCTTTCCTGGCCGAACTACAGGGCCACATGAACCGCATCAACTCCTGTTTCCAGCTTCTGCTGGCTGAGCCTGAAGAGGCCGGAAGAGACACGAAAACGCTTCATGAAGATGATGTATCCGAAAAAATCAGATTCCTGTTGAAGAATCTGGATGACCAAGCCTCGAGCCTGAACCTGCTTCAGGAGCTCGGGTTTAAGCGTCAGGAAGCGGCCCTGGCTGCATGCCGAACCATCCAGGAAGAACGCTATCTTCCCGACAGCCTGGCCCGCTATCGCCAGCAGCTGGAGCGGCTCATGCCCGCTCTCATTACGCAGGCCTCTCAGGCCCCGGACCCGGACCGCGCCCTGGCTCATCTGGAACGCTTCCTGAATCGGATCGGCCCCATGGGCGGCTTCCTGCTTCTGCTCGAAGAAAATCCCAAACTGATTCACCTCCTGGCGACGCTGTTTGGCACCAGCGATTACCTGGCGCAAATCCTGATCAATCACCCTGGCATCCTGGACAGCCTCATTGACCGCCGCAGTGCCCGCCTGATAAAGGATCGGGCCGCACTGACCGAGGACCTCTCCACAGTCCTGCATGGTGAAGAAGACCCTGAAGCGCGCCTCTCACTCATCCGCCGTTTTAAAAACGATGAAATCCTGCGCCTGGGCCTCTTTGACCTTTTGGGGGAGCTGAACCTGGATCAGGTCCAGACCCAGTTGACCTCACTGGCAGAGGTGATCATGGACTACACCCTGACCCTGGCCGCCGAACTTGTCCCCGGCGGGAAAGGCCTGCCTCTGGCCGTCATGGGCCTGGGCACCTTGGGCGGGCGCGAACTGAATTATCGTTCAGACCTTGATCTTATCTTTGCCTTAGGCGGCCGGACAGGCAAGGAACAGGCAAATATCGAGAACGCGGTGCGCGTGGTGCAGCGCTTTATCTCCTTTCTCTCCCTGCCTCTGTCCGAAGGGCCGGGCTATGAGATTGATTCGCGGCTTCGACCTTCCGGGACCTTCGGCCCCCTGGTGGTCACTCCGGCGTCCCTGGCTCGGTACCACCAGACGTCTCAGCTCTGGGAACGGCAGGCTTTACTCAAAATGCGCCGGATTCTAGGCCCGGTCAACCTGGGGAGCCGCATCAAAAGCCTGACTAACAGAGCTGTTTTCAGCGGTCCCTTACCCCCTGACGCGGTCGAACGAATTCACCATCTCCGGCAGCGTATGACCCGGGAACGCGGCAAGCTCAGACCGGGCATGATCAGCTTTAAGTTTTCACCGGGCGGGCTGGTGGATATCGAGTTCATGACCCAGTATCTCCAGATGGTCTACGGCCGGGAATATAAAGGCGGCGTCCGGTCCCCTTCCACCAGAAAAGCACTGCTGGCCATGCAAAGACGCGGCCTCGGGCCAAGAGGCCTCAAGGAGGTGGCTCAGGCCTATGAGCTCATGTCCCGCATGGTCAACCGCCTTGGCTTGATCCATGTGCGGGGCGGGGATGAAGCCGCTTACACCGAGCAGGAGATCGCGGCTCTGAACCTGCCCGGTATGCCCCGCCAGATAGTGGCCGCGCTCAAGAAGGCCATGGCCCGCGTTACGCGAGTTTACTCGGAAGTTTTTTGCCAGACTACTAATTAGTGCCTGTCCGGGAATGAGGTAATTCAGTTCAGGATAAGCGTCAAATAGCAATTGTCAATCGTTTCATTTCGAATGGTCGAAATGAATTTAACTTATTTAAGTTAAA
>JAFDHD010000119.1 GCA_019308995.1 Deltaproteobacteria bacterium
GAGCTGGCCCATGAACTGGGGGTGAGCTTTGCCACCATCAACCGCTGGGAAAATGGCAAGACCACGCCGTTCAAGCTGGCCCGGGCGCAGTTTGACGCCTTTTGCAAGAAGATGACGGAACAGGGAAAATTGCACTTGGGGGATAGCAGTGGGAAATAAGCACGAGCCAAGGGGCTGCTTATGAGCGAGCCCAACAAAACACCGGAACAGATTGCCCGAGACCGTATCGACCAAATGCTCACTGAGGCCGGGTGGTCAGTGCAGGATAAAAACCAGATAGACTTTGGCAAAGCCGGGGGAATTGCGGTGCGGGAATATCCCACTGACAGTGGTCCGGCAGATTATGTGCTTTTTGTTGAACGTAAGCCCATCGGCGTCATCGAGGCCAAACGCCCTGAAATGGGTCAAAATATCAATGTAGTGGCGGAACAGACTGCCAAATATGCCACGGCCAATCTGAAATGGATCAAAGACAATAAGCCTTTGCCCCTACTTTACGAGAGCACAGGCGAAGTCACCCTGTTCCGTGATGAACGTGATCCCAAGCCCAGATCCCGTGAGGTGTTCTGGTTTCACCAGCCACAGACGCTGGCTGAGTGGATACAGCAAGCTCAAACTCTGCGCGCACGTCTGCAAAAACTGCCGTCCCTGGCAGCCGATGGGCTGCGCAAAGTACAGGTCGAGGCGATTACCAGCCTGGAAGAATCGTTTGCGGCAGGTCGCCCCCGCGCCCTCATTCAGATGGCAACCGGCGCAGGCAAGACCTTCACGGCCATTACCTCTATCTACCGACTCCTCAAATACGCCAATGCTAAACGTATCCTCTTCCTGGTGGACACCAAAAACCTGGGGGAACAGGCGGAACAGGAATTCATGGCCTATCTGCCAAACGACGATAACCGTAAGTTCACCGAGCTTTACAACGTGCAGCGCCTTTCATCCAGCTATATCGCAGACTCCAGCCAGGTGGTCATCTCCACCATTCAACGTCTTTACTCCATCCTCAAAGGCGAACCGCTGGACGAGGCCACGGAACTGAAAAATCCTGCCGAATACCGTCTGCCCCGCAAGGAACCCCTGCCTGTGGTCTATAACCCACAGCTCCCCATCGAGTATTTTGATTTTATCGTTATCGACGAGTGCCACCGCTCCATCTACAACCTCTGGCAACAGGTGCTCGACTATTTTGACGCCTTCCTCATTGGCCTTACCGCCACGCCGGACAAGCGCACCTTTGCCTTTTTCCATGAAAACGTGGTCAGCGAATACACCCATGAACAGGCCGTGGCCGACGGTGTCAACGTTGGCTACGATGTCTATACCATCGAAACCGAAATCACTAAAAAAGGAGCGGAACTCAAGGCCAAACGCCTGGTGCCCAAACGCGATAAACTGACCCGCAAAAAGCGCTGGGAGCTCCTGGATGAAGACTTGGAATACTCGGCCAAACAGCTTGACCGGGATGTGGTCAATCCCAGCCAGATCCGCAAGGTGATCCGTACCTTCAGGGAGAAATTGCCGGAAATATTTCCCGGCCGAAAGGAAGTGCCCAAAACCCTCATCTTTGCCAAGAATGACAGCCACGCCGATGACATCATCAAAATCGTGCGCGAAGAATTTGACGAAGGTAACGCCTTTTGCAAAAAGGTCACTTACAAGGCGGATGAAGACCCCAAATCGGTGCTTTCCCAGTTCCGCAATGACTACTTTCCCCGCATCGCTGTGACTGTCGATATGATCGCCACCGGCACCGATGTACGACCGCTGGAATGTCTGCTCTTTATGCGCGATGTCAGGTCCCGTAACTATTTCGAACAGATGAAAGGGCGCGGCACCCGGGTGCTGGACTACGACGAACTCAAGAAAGTGACTCCTTCTGCCACCAGCCGAAAGACCCATTTTGTCATTATTGACGCCGTGGGCGTGACCAGGTCCCTCAAGACAGACAGCCGTCCTCTTGAACGCAAGCCCTCGGTTCCATTCAAGGACCTGCTCATGTCCGTGCTCATGGGCGCAGATGACGAAGAAACCTTAACCTCGCTGGCCAACCGACTGGCGCGCCTGAACCAGCAGCTTGACGACAGAGAGCGTGAACAGATCAGCGAAAAGGCGGGCAAGCCCCTGCCGCAAATCACCCGCGAATTGCTGGACGCGGTTGACCCGGACCGCATCGACCAGCAGGCAAGACAGGAAAATAACCTGCCGCCCGAAGCCGAGCCAAACGAAGAACAGCGCAAGCAGGCCGCCTCGACCCTGGCAAAACAGGCAACATCCGTATTTAACGGTACACTGAACGAATTGCTTGAAAACATCCGCCGCACACACGAACAGGTGATTGACGACCAGAACATTGACAAACTCGTCCGGGCGGAATGGGACGGCGAGGCCAGGGAAAACGCGGAAAAACTCACCCAGGAATTTGCCGACTTTCTGCGGGAAAACAAAGATGAGCTGCTGGCGCTGCGCATCTTCTTCGATCAGCCCTTCCGCCGTCGGGAAGTTACTTTCCAGATGCTGCAGGATGTTTTGGAAAAGTTCCGCACCGACAGGCCAAGACTTGCCCCTTTACGGGTCTGGGAGGCCTTTGCCATGCTTGAAAACGCCAAGGGCAAGTCACCCATGAGTGAACTGACTGCCCTGATTTCGCTCATTCGCCGAGTGACCGGCATTGACGAGAAACTGACGCCTTTTAATGAGACGGTGAACCGCAATTTCAAGACCTGGATATTCAAGCGCCACCAGGGCGCTGGGGAGAAATTCACAGAGATGCAGATCGCCTGGCTGCGCATGATCCGCGACCATATCGCATCCTCCCACCACCTGGAACGAGGTGACCTGGAACTGGCTCCCTTTGATGCCCACGGTGGCTTGGGGAAAATGTGGCAGCTCTTTGGCGAAGAAATGGACCGGATCATTGATGAGATGAACGAGGTGCTGGCGGCATGAAGGAAGAAATCAAATCTGCACAGCTACCTCAAGGATGGGTAAAAACACAATTGTCTGATTTGTTTATTGACCCTAAGTCAGAAGTGGTTGATGGACCTTTTGGCTCTAACTTAAAAGCAGCAGAATATATTGACGTTGGTATACCTATTCTTCGGATTCAGAATATTGACAGAAACAGGCTGGTAAATAAGAACATCAGATATATTTCCGAGGAAAAAGCAGATAACTTGTCTCGGCACAACTATCAAGTAGGCGATATAATACTTACGAAATTGGGAGATCCATTAGGTAAAGCATGCATAGTGCCTCCGAGTATTCAGCGTGGGATCATCGTTGCAGATTTGGTCAGGCTGCGTCTCACTCACGATTACATTGATAAAAAGTGGTTGGTACATGTTATTAATTCTCCAGTAATTGCCAACCAGCTGAAATTGTTTACAAAGGGGAGTACAAGACCAAGAGTGAATCTTTCGCACATTCGTTCTTTATGCGTTGAGCTACCCCCCCTCCCCGAACAACACCGCATAGTTGCAAAAATCGAGCAGCTCTTCTCCGATCTGGACAAGGGCGTGGCTGAGCTGAAAAGGGCAAAGGAAAAGCTGGAGCTATACCGCCAGTCACTGCTCAAGGCCGCCTTTGAGGGCAGGCTCACCGAAGAGTGGCGCAGAGAACACGCAGACGAACTGGAATCCGCCGATGAACTGCTGGCCCGCATAAAGGCCGAGCGTGAAAAACGTTATCAGCAGCAACTGGACGAGTGGAAACAGGCAGTCAATGACTGGGAGAAACAAGGCAAACCCTGCAAAAAGCCCAGGAAACCCCGCAAACCCAAGGAACTGCCGCCGCTTACCGAAGAAGAACTGGCAGAACTGCCCAAATTGCCCGAGGGGTGGGTGTGGGGCCATTTAGAGTGGATTGGAGATATTGAAACGGGGACAACTCCATCTAAAAAACGTTCTGAATATTATGGATCAAAGTTCCCTTTCTTCAAACCTACAGACTTAGAAGCAGGTTATAAAGTAACCGAAGCTAGAGAGTATTTATCAAATGAAGGTATTAAGCACGCGAGATTGCTGCCTGCTAATTCTATTCTTGTAACTAGCATTGGTGCGACTATTGGTAAAACAGGGATAATTAGGCGTAAAGGGGCTTCAAACCAACAAATAAATGCAGTAATCCCTTTGAGCATTTTCAATGCCGACTACATTTATTACCAAGCTATTAGCCCAATATTTCAAGAGGAGCTGAAAAAACTATCGTCATCAACTACAATGCCAATTATCAACAAATCAAAGTTTTCATTGCTTCATTTTGCTATTTGCTCGAAACGCGAACAAGACCAAATCGTGAAGATCCTGGAAAGTGTCTTTACTATCATCGACCACCTCTCCCAAACCATCGACAACGCCCTCTCCCGCGCCGAAACTCTCCGCCAATCCATCCTTAAAAAAGCCTTTTCCGGCAAGCTCGTCCCGCAAGACCCAAACGACGAGCCTGCTTCGGAACTCCTCAAACGCATCAGGGCGGAGCGGGAAAAAGCAGCCAGGGAGAAAAAGCCTGCACGAAAAACACGCAAGAAAAAGGAGGGAAAACGAGTGCGAGATTTATTAACTGCGCTTATACAAGCCGGAGATTGGATAAGCGCACAAGAAGCATTCCGGCAATGTGGGATATCAGACGGCGCTGAAACCGATCAGATCGAGCCTCTATATATGGAACTGCGCGACCTTGTAAATTCCGGCAAGGTGATAGTGGAGCGTCGCGGTGAGGAAGACTGGCTGAAGCTAAAAGATACACAGGAGGCATAACGTGCGCCTGGATCGTTTCTGGATAGGGGAATACAAAAACCTCAAGGACGTGACCGTTGATTTTGACGAGGACCACTGGGTGACCGTGGTCATCGGCTGGAACGGCACGGGAAAATCCAACGTCCTTGAGGCGCTGGCAACCTTGTTCAGAGACTTGGTAATGGAAGAGAGAGCGCCGAGCTTTCCTTATAAGCTACGGTATAGAATTCACGACTCCTGGGTAAATATAGATGCAGACCCGGTGCGGGAAAAGGACAAATACATTATTCATATTGCTGATGCGTCTGATGCAGAAAAAGAACCTGTAAAACCGGAGTCAGGCAAGGAACAGGAATGGACTTTCGAGGGGAATAAAATATCCTTTCCTCAATTCCTAAAAAAACAGGATGCGTATCTGCCGCGCTACGTCTTTGGCTATTATTCCGGCACATCTGACCGGATGCAGGATGTTTTCAAAAAATACCTGGCTAGATATGATAAAGAGTTGCGGGCCGGGAAAGATCCTGGCTTGCGACGTCTTTTTTATGCCTTACCTGTCCACAGCCAGTTTGTATTACTGGCGTTCATCCTGCAAAAGGATGAGGCTGTCTCGGACTTGCTCAACACGCATCTTGGGATCGAAGAGGAACGCAGTCTTGATTCTGTCTTGTTCGTGCTGAAACAGCCTCCCTGGGATCGCACAAAGAATCAAGAAGTCTTTTGGGGCGCCAAAGGGGTGGTTCGCGATTTTCTCGACAAATTGCACGCCGTATCTCTTGCCCCGATCAGGATTACGAGGCAGGTGGAAGTTTCTTTGTGGAATAAAAAGCGGCTTGGCTTTCGGTATCTCTACGTGAAGGATTTGAAAGCGTTGCAGGAACTTGTTGGCCAGGAAACCCCCAGGGAGTTTTTTCGCGATATAGAGAGCGCATACGTTTCCGAACTGATAGATGAGGTGCGTATCCGTGTCAAGCTTCGTAATAATGATGGTTCTGTCACCTTTAGAGAGTTGAGCGAAGGGGAACAGCAGCTATTAACCGTCCTGGGGCTTTTGAAATTCACATCAGAGGAAGAAAGCCTATTTTTGCTCGATGAGCCGGATACGCACCTGAATCCCAGTTGGTGTGTGAAGTATTTGAAATTCTTACAACAGTTTGTAGGTAACGACGAAAAAGAGCGCGAAAGCAGTCATGTGATTCTCACGACACACAACCCCTTAGCCATTGCAGAGCTTGTAAAGGGACAGGTGCAAATACTGCAACGGAATCCTGAAAATCTATCTATCTCAGTAGAACCGCCGCAAGGAGATCCAAGGGGAATGGGTTTTGCGGGGATATTGACCAGCGATATGTTCGGCTTGGAATCTGCCCTCGATGACCATACAGTAAGTTTGATAAAAGAGCGCAATGCCCTGCTTTATAAAGAATTGAAAGATCATATAACCGAAGAAGAAAATGTACGTTTGAAAGAGATATATCAACAACTTGGTGAAATGAGATTTAACGATGTGTTTGATGATCCAATTTTTTCAGAATACGCCATGATGCTGGAGGAAGAGAAAAAGCGAAGAGGAACGCCCATCTTGCCACAACATGAGAAGGCTCACATTCTCAGTAAGGTTATTGATGAATTGGAGGGAAGTGCCTGATGATTTTTATACACATCGGCGCATACAATCCTCCGGCAGAATGGCTTGAAAAGGCCCAAGAACTTTCTAAGCGACTTGCGGAATTACAAAATGGAGCCGCTGAACTCACAGAGGGTGCAAAGGATATTCTTGATAAGAATACGATATGGACAGAGATTAAGGAAGATTTAGAATATCTGTCGTTTGGTAAATGCTGGTATTCTGAGGCAAGAGAGAAAGTGTCGTATTACCATGTTGACCATTTCCGCCCCAAAAAAAGAAGCATTGATTCAAACGGGTCAAAAAACAACGGTTATTGGTGGCTGGCATATGATTGGAAAAATTACCGAATAAGTGGCAGTGTCATCAATACTTCAAAACGCGATCATTTCGCTGTTCTAAGAAACAGAGCTGAGAACCCAGATACACCCATTGATGATGAATTGATCTATCTACTGGATCCGATCAGACAAGATGATGCGTTCTTGTTGACGTTTAATGAAAATGGTGAAGCTATGCCGCTGGATCCGAATGAAAATGCATGGGACTACAAACGGGCAAAGTACACGATCGAAGTCTTAAATCTTAATAGCCCAAAACTTGTGCGAGCCAGAAAATTACGATGGAAGAAGCTGTCACAAATTATAAATACAATTAACAACATGAAAGCCCAATATAATTCAACTCCATCCGTGAGACTTCAGGCAGAGCTGGATCAACTAAAAGAACAAACCCGGGAATTGATATCTCCAATGAGCGAGCTATCGAGCACGTATCGCGCATGTCTGAGGGCCAGTCGGGAAGAGTGGGCTATTGCTGTTTTAGAAACCCATTTCGATATCGAACGGCTGCAGCAAGAATACAGGGAGAGCCTAAGATGAACACCGCATCCATAGTTCAAAAAATCTGGAGCTACTGCGATGTCCTGCGTGACGTGGGCGTCAGTTACGGGGACTATCTGGAGCAATTGACCTACCTGCTGTTTCTGAAGATGGCCGACGAGTATGGCAAACCGCCTTATAACCGGGATATCGGCATCCCGGCGGAATACGCTTGGCCGGAGCTGAAAAAGCGGCGTGGCGCGGAGCTTGAATCCTTTTATGTGAAGCTGCTGCGCGAACTGGGTAGGCAAAAGGGCATGTTGGGTCAGATTTTCACCAAGGCGCAGAACAAGATTCAGGACCCAGCCATGCTATATCGCATCATCGACATGATCGATAAAGAACAGTGGACCATGATGGGGGCCGATGTCAAGGGCGAGATCTACGAGGGGCTGCTGGCCAAAAACGCCGAGGACGTAAAATCCGGTGCAGGGCAATACTTTACCCCCCGGCCGCTGATCCGGGCCATGGTGGAATGTGTACGGCCAGAGGCTGGAAGAACCATTGCCGACCCAGCCTGCGGTACAGGAGGTTTTTTCCTGGGAGCCTATGATTTTATTTCGCACAGTTTTCGATTGAACAAAGCACAGAAAGAATTCCTGAAGTTCAAGACTTTTTATGGCAATGAAATCGTCGCCAATACCCGCCGCCTAGCGCTGATGAATATGCTTTTGCACGGCATAGGTGACATAGACGCTGAACCCTCTATTGACCCCACCGACGCACTTATCGCTCCGCCGAAGCAGACCTTTGACTATGTGCTCACCAATCCGCCATTTGGCAAAAAAAGCTCCATCACCATAACCAATGGCGAGGGCAAGGCAGAAAGGGAGGATTTCACCTATAACCGCCAGGACTTTTGGGTGACTACCTCCAATAAACAGCTCAATTTCGTCCAGCACGTCCGCTCAATGCTGAAAACCACGGGCAAGGCGGCCATTGTTGTGCCGGACAACGTGCTCTTTGAAGGCGGGGCCGGTGAAACCGTGCGTCGCAAGCTATTGGAGACCACGGACCTGCATACCATTTTGCGTCTGCCCACCGGTATCTTTTACGCCCACGGGGTAAAAGCCAATATCCTCTTTTTCGACAACCGTCCGGCAGCCAAACAGCCGCAGACAAAAGAAGTATGGTTTTATGACTACCGCACCAACGTCCACCATACCCTGAAAAAGAAGCCGCTCCGCTTTGAGGACTTGCAGGAATTTATTGAGTTGTACAATCCGGCAAACCGGCACGAGCGCAACGAAACCTGGCATCCGAAAAAGAACCCCGAAGGCCGCTGGCGCAAGTTCAGTTACGAAGAAATAATCGGCCGCGACAAGGCCAGCCTGGATATCCTGTGGCTGAAGGACGCCAATCTGACCGACTTGGATAACCTGCCGGAACCGGAAGTGCTGGCAGAGGAAATCATCGAAAATATCGAAGCAGCACTTGAGAGTTTCCGTAAGATAGCAACTGAACTTGAAGGATAGGTTGTGAACAAGGAGAATATGTCCAATGGGCTTTGAGCCTGGTGGAATGGCCGAAAAACTTGGCAACCGTGTAATGGTCAAGTAAAAACGGACACCGCAAATTAAGCCGCCAAGCGGCCTTGTTCTTTTTCATAATCAAATGGGCTTTTGTAACCCAAAGTAGAATGGAGCCGGATTGAATTG
>JAFDHD010000120.1 GCA_019308995.1 Deltaproteobacteria bacterium
GTGGGCCATACGTGGACGGCTCAGGTCATAGACGAGATCATATTGCCAAAAGACACCCGAAAAAAAATAATTGAAGCTCTCGTGATGACACGGAACAAGAAGGAAAAGCTTCCGCGGCGTGCCAAGATACATACGTCACCGCCGACGTAAAAATAATTACCTGTTAAAATAAATCAAATATAAGGAGGATCATGATGAGTGACAAAGCCGTAATCACCTGTGCTCTGACAGGAGTTCTGACCAGCCCGGCCATGCACAATATTCCTGTAACACCCGAGGAGATGGCTGACGCCGCTGAGCAGGCCTGGAATGAAGGCGCGGTCATCGTGCACTGTCATTTCCGGGATCAGCGGGAGGGAATGGGGCATCTGCCCACCTGGGATGTGGGTGTCGTCAGTTCGATTATCGCCGCGATTAAGGACCGGACACCGGATATGATTATCAATATGAGCACCGGCATAGGAGGGCCTGATATATCCGGCCCGGCCGCCTGTCTAGAGGCGCTCGAGCCTGAACTCGCGGCCTGCAACGCCGGAACGCTTAACTACCTTAAGCTCAAAAGCGACGGGACCTGGGCCTGGCCGCCCCATATTTTTGACAACCCGGTGGACAAGGTGCAGCAGTTTCTGGATGTCATGAAGGCTCACAATGTTATTCCTGAGTTCGAATGTTTTGATACCGGTATTGTCAGAAGCGTGGCGCTGTATAAAAAGGCCGGTATGTTTGACGGCGACCCGCATATATCCCTGGTCATGGGCGTGGCGTCCGGCCAGGCGGCCAAGGCTTCCTGGCTGCCTCTGTTGATAGAAGAAATGCTGCCTGGCACCCACTGGCAGGTGATTGCCGTGGGCCGGTCTGAAGTCTGGGACCTGCATCGTGGAGCTTTGGAGCTGGGAGGCGACGTGCGCACCGGTGTGGAAGACACCTTTTACCTGCCCAACGGCGACAAAGGCAGAAATAACGGCGATCTAGTGAAAGCCTTATCCTCTCTTGCCCGTGAAGTTGGGCGTGAACCGGCTACTGCGGCCGAAGCACGGCAAATACTGGGAATAAAGGACTAACGGGTTCACCAGGGCGGGAGCCCCCGGCCATTGTGAGAAGGCGGTCTTTTGATGACGACAGGGATTATTTTCTCATTGGCAGCAAAACCCGTAAATCCTGACCTGCCTGCGCCAGCATAAGTTTTTATATCGGGCGGGCAGGTAACGTCCCTAGTGGACATTTACCGATCGCCCCAGAGAAATGAGGTAAAAAAATGCAGAAAATACTTCAAGACCTGAAAGACGAACAGGACGCCCTGGATATGATAGTCGCGGACTTGGGCAGGGACGGCTGGGAAACAAAGACCCATGCCGATTGGACCGTGAAAGAACAGATTGTCCATATCGCCTTCTTCGACGGTACGGCAAAACTCTCGGCCACCGATCCGGATGCTTTTGAGGAACACGCCAAGGCAATGCTCAGCGGGAAGGTTGAAGCCAGGGCCCAACTGGACGTTTTAAATAAAATGGAATACGCCGAACTGCTGAAGTGGTGGCGCGACGAGAGAACCGCGCTCCTTCAGGCCATGTCCCGGATGGCCCCGAAGGACCGGCTGCCATGGTACGGCCCGTCCATGAGCGCCGTATCGTTCGCCACCGCGCGCCTCATGGAAACATGGGCTCACGGCCAGGACGTTGTGGATGTGGTTAACGGGACCCGTCTCGCCACCGATCGTCTTTATCATATTGCCCATCTTGGAAATATTACCTTTGGGTGGAGCTTCGCCAATCCTCAGATGGAAGTCCCCAAGGTCCCGGTCCGGGTTGAACTGAATAGCCCATCCGGAGAGTCGTGGACCTGGGGACCGGAAGACGCGGAGGATATTATCCGGGGCAGCGCTGAAGGGTTCTGTCTGGTGGTGACCCAGCGGCGGCACTACCAGGATACGGATCTGGTTGTCATTGGGGAAACAGCTGAAAAGTGGATGTCCGTGGCGCAGTGCTTTGCCGGTCCGCCGACTCTAGGCCCGCCTCCAGGCAAGTTCCCCAAAATGAGCGCCTAGGGCCCTGCTTAAATACAAGACAGGCATACACATGTTTAAGAAGATACTTGTGGCCAACAGGGGAGAGATCGCCCTCAGGGTTATGAACTGCCGATATACTATGATTCACTTATAGCCAAACTCATCTCTTTTGATTCCACCAGGGAAGGCGCGATTCGGGTTATGAAGAGAGCCCTGGAAGAGTTCAGGATCGAACCGTTTAAAACTAGCATTCCCCTTTACCGCCAAATTATGGAAGACGCTGATTTTCAGCGGGGTGATTTCACCACCGATTTTATAAAGAAGTTTATCCCGGACGACGAAGATGAGGATGATGAAGACTAACCGATCTAATGGTTAAAAATATTTACTACGTTTGTATATAAAGAAATAAAGGAGAAGAGTCATGACCGAGGTTAAGGAAGTCTTATATGAAGTCAAGGATCGTATCGCCACCATAACCCTCAACCGGCCTGAAAGGCGTAATGCGATTAGCGCTGGTATTACGGTTGGCCTGAACCAGGGCCTTGATCAGACCGACCAGGATCCGGACGTGTCAGCAATAATTCTGATCGGCGCGGGAGGTAACTTCTGCTCTGGGGCCGATCTCGGCGGAGGCGGTTTTTCGGGCCAGCAATCATTCCTGGAAGTACACGAGGGACGCGGCCACTATGCTCAACTGCTTCTTAAAATGAACAAGTGCAGAAAGCCTATTTTGGCCGCTATTGAGGGTTACTGTCTGGCCGGCGGCATGGGCCTGTGCCTTTCAAGTGACATAGTTATTGCCAGCGAGGACGCCCAATTCGGTACGCCCGAAATCAAACGCGGCTTATGGCCATACATGGTCACAGGGATATTGATCCGTAACCTGGGCCGTAAAAAAGCCCTGGAACTCTGCATGACCGGCGATAGAATATCCGCTGCGGAAGCCGAACGCATAGGCATGATCAATTACGCCGTTCCCAAAGCCGAATTCAAAGACAGGGTGGACCAAATGGCAAAGAAGCTGGCTTCGTTCAGCCCGGCAGTCATGGGACTTGGGAAAAGGTCGTTCTATCAGATGGCTGACATGAGCGTTGAAGACGCTCTGGAATACTTAAAATCCCAACTCACTATAAATGCTCAAACCGAGGATATCGCGGAAGGTGTACGCGCCTTTATAGAAAAACGGGATCCGCAATGGAAGGGAAGATAAATCAGGCCATGTCATCAAATAACCAAACAGAAAGGTGTTGATTATGAATTTTGACTTGAACAGTGACCAAAAAGCCATTCTGGAAACAGCTCGCAGGTTCTCGCAGCAAGAGATTTTACCGCGCATAAAAGAAGAGGAATTCAAGCGAGATTTAGTTGAGAAAATGGGAGAGCTTGGTTTTTTTGGCTGTGCGTTTCCGCTTCGATACGGAGGCACGGACATGGGTTTTTTGGCCCACGCTGTTGTCTGCGAAGAGATTTCCCGGGCTGACTCAGGGCTGCGGGCACTTTTTAATCTCCAGGCTATGACGGTGCCTTATACAATTATGGAATGGGGAAGCGCCGTGGTCAGGGAAAAATATGTAAATGACCTGGTTCTTGGCCGTAAAATAGGCTGCACCTGTTTCTCTGAACCGAACGTGGGCTCTGATATCGCGTCTATTGAGACACGGATTAAGGATGAAGGGGATCGTTTTCTTCTAAACGGCAACAAGACCTGGATTTCCAATGGTAACCTGGCTGAAACGGCTGTTGTTTATGCCACCTTTGACCAGAAGCTGAAGCACAAAGGATTGTGCGCTCTAGTGGTTGAAACTGATCAACCCGGTTGGCAAACGCGTGAGACCCCTAAATTGGGGGATAAATCATCGCCAATTGCCGAAATCTTCCTGGATAATGTCAAAGTCCCCAAAGAAAACCTTCTGGGAGAATGGGGTGCAGGATTCAAGGTTGCCATGACCGCCCTTGATCGGGGCCGGATCAGTGTAAGCAGCGGGGCTGTGGGATTGTCTCAGGCCTGTCTCGAAGCCTCTGTTGAATATGCCAACACCCGCATTCAGTTTGGCCGACCTATCAGTGAGTATCAACTCGTTAAAGGTACGATCGCTGAAATGGTTTCTCTTATTGAAGCTGCCCGATTCCTGGTTCGGCGGGGCGCCTGGCTCAATGACCAGGATCGCCCCTTTACGCGGGAAATCGCCATAGCCAAGTATTTTGCCGGCGAGGTCGCGGCTAAGGTTTCCGGCATGGCCATGGAGGTTCACGGCGGCATGGGTTACTCTTTAGAGCTGCCGGTTGAAAAATATTATCGGGACGCCAAGCTCTATCAGGTGGGTGAGGGAACGGCTAATATTATGCGTCTCCTGATCGGCGACGATGCCCTGGGTATAAAAAACGCAAATCGGCCCAGGATTCACGTGCCCAGTGATTTCAGGGAGCTTGAATAATAGGCGTGGCTGTAAAAGTCACTGGCGTATTGAATTCTAAACTCTAAAGCACAGCCAGCGAAGGTATTGGGAGCACATGGTCCAGGTTAAATATAATTTGTTTGAACCGCCCAAGGATTGGAAAATTTCAAATTTCCACGGTTACGTAAAAAAGGGATTTATGATCAAAATTGAGGTGCAAGCCAAGAATTGATTTTTGAAAATGAGGTCGAGCATGAATAAATATGTTGGGTTTCGCTTCGCTCTACCCAACCTACATGGCTTCCTAAAGCCACCGCTACCTGCGGATAACTTCCGGTGTTGGTCGTATCTTGACTATCTTCGCTTAAGAACTATAAGTTCCAGTGCCGGGGGCTGTAATGGTTTTTCTAACATGAACATTCCTCCCGTTTGGGCTGATTCTTCTATTAGTGTAAAGTCATCGGTATCGCTAAGACGATAACGCTTTACGCTGAACTCAGCTTTGCCCCAGGGTAAATTTTTGACAATCAGGTTATAAGCGAAATTATTACGGTAGGATATATTTTGTCTGTAATAAAAACCAGGGCCCTGTCGATTCTTCATATTTCGGAACTTTGTCGGAATTTCATAATTACTTATAAGTACATGAATACTATTATCATCAACGGATTTTCCCGCCATCACAGCAAAGCCAAGCGTATCACTCCCTGTTACGGGCAATCGTTTAGGTGTAGCCAGCATTAACCCCGTGGCTTTCCAGGTGCAGAACCGGCCCACACCATTGACTTTATCCGCCTATCCGAACTTTTATCCTGTTAGATTCAGCGATCTTCAGCAGTTGATCCATAAACTCTTCTGTATGCGGTTTGAGGCCTTTTAGCGTATACTCCCGACCTAATCGTTTGTATGACACTTCACCCAGATTGTGATAGGGCAGCAACTCCAAACGCTGAACCCTATCTCCCAGATTTGAAACGAATCTGGAAGTCGCCCTGATATTTTCCTCTGAATCGTTCAGGCCGGGGATCACCGGCATACGGACGATCATTGGAACCCGCTCCGATGCTTTTTGGGCGTTATCCAGAATCACCCGGTTGGAACCACCGGTTATTTTTCGATGGATCTGTTCATCCATGTGTTTGATGTCAAAATAGAGTAAATTGACATGATTCAAAATCTTTTCCAGGTTCTCCCATTTAGCCATCCCGCAGGTTTCCACGGCAGTGTGATAGAAGACTCTTTGACATCGGGATAAAACCTCGGCTACAAAATCGGCCTGTACCGTAGGCTCTCCTCCACCAAAGGTTACCCCGCCGCCGCTTCGTCGATATCCGACACTTTCTTTTTCGATCTCCTTGAAAAGCTCATCCGCTGTCATCTCAGAACCTTTCATCTCAAGTCCGCCGTAAAGGCAAACGTCGACACATTGGCCGCAATTGTCGCACTGTTGGCGATCGATTCCGTCCAGGGTTCTGACGCCGAGCGGGCAGACTTCAACACATTTTCCACACTTCCTGCAGTTGTACTCGGCAATGAAAACTTCCGGGTGGGAAGATTGGGACTCCGGTGTGGAGCACCACAAACAGCTTAACGGACACCCCTTCATCAGCACCAGAGTGCGAATCCCGGGGCCGTCTTGGCGGGACATTTTATGAATATTAAGTACGGTACCTGAAGTCATGTTCATGTCGAAATTCTAAGCCATAGCTGCTCTTTTGATGATTTCGTCCTGAAGTATTTCTGGAAGCGTGACAAAATAGGCACAGAAGCCGGCCACACGGACCGTCAGATCTTTATATTCTTCCGGTTCTTTCTGAGCTTTAATCAAAGTGTCCTGATCCAAAACGTTGAACTGGACGTGAAAAAGTTTCTCATCTACAGCGCTTCGAACAAGATTCACCACCGTTTTCCAACCCTCTTCCGGCACTTTGAAGAGGAACGGATCCAACCGGATGTTCAGTGACTGGCCATCGCTGGGAAGTGCCGTGTCGATTTTACCAACTGAGTTGAAGACCGTAATGGGGCTTTCCAATACCGCATTGTTGCAGGGGCCAATGCCGGTGGACAGGCTTTGATGCGCCTTGCGACCGGAAGGCAGGGCCCCGACAAGTAAACCAAGGGTTACAAAAGTGTACAGGGCTTGAACCGTCGGCAGGGGATGCCCGCCGAAAATATTTTTTTGTTTCAGGGTTTCACGGCAGAAAAAATCAGTTATCGAGGCCATCATACCATCTGCCATTTCATCACCGACACCGAATTTCGGGGCCTTCGACAAAGCACTCCAAATCTCGTCGTGCCCTTCAAAATCGTCTGCAATTGCATCCACAACCTCTGCCATGGAGAATTTTTTTTCCTCAAAAACCACTCGTTTGACCGCACTGAGAGAGTCTGCCAGATCCGGAAGCCCGGTGGCGAAAACTGCAGGTCCCCAGTGGTAATCGCACCCGCCCCGCTCTCTGGCAACGCCTGATTTAATACAACCCAGCAGAGCAGAAGTAAAAACGGTGGGTCGTAATTCGCCCAGTGCTTTCAGCCGGAGATTGGCGGTAACAACATTGGTGGTTATCAACCATTTCAGCTGCTTTTTTACGGCCGCCTCAAAATCTTCATAGGTTTCGAATGTTTTGGAATCCTCCTGCTCAGGCCCCACCTGTTGACCGGTGACCCGGCTGATGCCGTTATTTAAGGCCAGTTCTACGGCCAGGGCTGTATTAATATACGGTGTTGTCACTGACACACCGTCTTTTCCGGTAATAAAAGGTTCCTGGCAACCAACGTACGAGCAGACCCTGGCTTCCTCAATTGAAACTCTTTTTTCCCCGTGTTGAGGCCTGGCTAGAATACCCATCGTAATCACATCCTGATTTTGAAACATCGGGTTGCCGACGCCCAGTGATACAAGTTGGGCAGCCTTGATCAACAGCAAATCCGGACTTTTACTATGTATCGCAATGCTCAGGTTTGGCTCAGCCAGGCGCACGTGCATCATTCCTTCGATGAAAGCATAACTCAGAGGTGTCGTCGCGTCCGATCCATTTTCCTTCAGTCCCCCTACCGACAAATGGGGTACGGTTATATCTCCTGCTACATAGTTGTGGCCGTCGTCGTAGGGCCAGGAAATCTGAGGAATCTGCATCAGGAAACAGTCAATCAGCTCTTGAGCATCTGCTTTGGATAATCTCCCTGCTGTGATGTCGTTATCATAGTATTCCAGAAGCTCACGATCCAGGCGCGAGAATGAAATCCCTCTGGTTCCCGGCGTTTCCCATGTCTGCAGGATAAACACAAACCAGCAAGCCTGAAGCGCCTGGTGAAAGGTTCGAGCGGGATGAGCCGGGACCTGATCGCAGACCTCCGCGATTTTTTTCAGATCGTTTTTTCGCTGCGGGTCTTTTTCTGTTTTGGCCATTTCCCTTGCCTTGGCCGCAAATCGCGTACCCACTTCTGCCGCAGCTTCCAGTGCAATGATCACCCCCTGGATAAACGGTGCTTTCTGCAGATCTTCCGGATCGGTGATGTCCAGTGAATTCATACGTTCGCGTGCCTCTTCCAGATAACCCAGGATTCCCTTTTTTACGACGCCGATGTAATCAACTGCCTGATGTCCATAATCGATGACCCCATAGCCGCCGCCTGCTCGCTCAATTGCCGGATAAGGCCACTGATCCGGAAGGCCGAAGAACGAATTCCGGAGTGCCGTTTTCAACTGTCCTTCCGGTGTTTTTCCCCAATTGCCGTTCCCTCTCCAATAGGGAATGATCTCGTCCCGAAGTTCCTTTTCGTCTTCCGGTGAAATCTCGCATCCGCGAGCGGGACTGTCTAAAACATTCATAAACCCCGTGATATGTTCAACTTCCGCTTTGAAACCGCCGCGGGTGACACTGGTATTTCCCACAATCAACTCATCCGGTGCAATGACCACCCTCATTTCCCGGCAGACAGCCGCAAATGCCTTGGCCCGGCGCAACTCCATAGGCTCCCCTTCCGTCTCCATCATAACCCTTGTGTAAGACCGGGTGCTGTCAATTTCAAGCACCGGTTTCAAATTAAGGAAACAGTGCCGGAGTCTTAAAAATCGATCCGTGGGATGGTTCTCATAAACTTCTTCTGGTTTAGGTATCATAAAATTCTCCTGGATTGCTGTCCCCGCAACAGGCAGGGATTAATCGATTCGATGGAACCGCATGATCTGTAAGTAATTCATTTACTATTCTAAACTGGAATTATGCGGCAAGCACCGCAATTTCCTTATTTCTGGCCCTCTGGCACCG
>JAFDHD010000121.1 GCA_019308995.1 Deltaproteobacteria bacterium
TTGTGACCGCGATAGCCTTTATCAGCGTGAACATGTTTCAAAGAAACGCTTGAGATCCTCTCCGTCTGTTCCAGGGATTCTTTAAGGGTATGGCCGTCATACGGGTTCCCATGGAACGCCTTGATTCCAACAATCCAATTCCCGCGCGAGGTGCTCACCAAACCAACCTTGCAACCAAACTCGTAGCGCTTGTGCGTCTTGCCTTTGCTAATGCATTCAACTTCAGAGGCATGGATACTGTAAAGCTTGTTCTTCGAATGGCGCTCTTGAGCCAGAAGACGATCCGCCATGACCAAAAGATCGTTAAGTTCCGGGTCTATCGAAGCAGCCTTGCGGCGGATGTCACGAACCACACGGCCAAGGTATGTCTTGAGTCTTTTAACCTCCCTGTTTGCTCGCTTGTGTTGATTGGCGTGACGGTAACGGCTTTGCTTGACCAGCGCTCTTTTACCTCTGCGAGTATAGCTCTGGCGAAGCTTGATATCCCGCCCCCTCGCCGCTGATACTAACTTTACCCGCATCTTATGATACAACCCCGAGTCTGTCGGAAAGGCTATCGCCTTCTCCTGAACCGTCGTGTCCACGTTGACACGCTCACAGGCCCCCTTCTTCAGAATCTTATTGCGTTTGGCTACCTCAATCGTCTCCTTAAGCAGAACCTCCATCTTTTCAGCACCAACACGCTTGCGCCACTTAACCAACGTCGTCGGGTCCAATGGCAACTCATGCTCAAAATATTTAAACCCGCAAAAATACTGCCAGTAGGGATTCTCAAGAAAACGCTCCACTACCGTCTCGTCACTCTCGTTGAAGGCGTACTTGAGATAGTGAAGACCAACCATCAAACGAATCGGCTTGGCCGGACGACCTTGAGTCTCTGAGTAATACGGACCAAACTCTGTCACGAAGACCGACCAGTTAATCGCGTCAGACAGCTTGCACAAAGGGTGCTTAAGATCAATAATTTGCTCTAACTGAGCCTGGAAAAGGTAAAGGGAATCTTCTTGATTTTTTGGCTGCATAAATCACCACTTTTGGGCCTGTTTTGAATGACTTTCTGGCAATTTATATAACACATTCTGACCAAAATAGCAAGAAATATTAGTAAGTTATTCTATTTTTCAGGGACGACTACAAGAAATATTAGTAAGTTATTCTATTTTTCAGGGACGACTAATTAGGCATATAGTTCAGTGACCTATTGATTAAGGATATGATTTTTTATTCGGTGCGCTGAGCGCACCCTACAAGGCCGTCCGGGCTGATCCTGGCGACCGGGCATGCAACGATAGGGATGGCCCTGGGACCGGTAACAGGAAAGCTGGTTTCACAACTGGCTGCTGATGAACCCCCTGAGATCAACCTGGCCGGGCTCTTCCTAAAATATCAATCCCCGGAACTAAGAACCTCAGACGGCGTGTACTTCCTCCATCTTGGTGATCTCAGGTCTTCCGGCTACATACGGTGCGAATTTGGCGTTGTATTCTTTAAAGTAGTCTGAGGAACTGTGCGTGGTCAGGGCTTCCTCATCTTTATACCGCTCCATGATGACGACCGTGTTGGGTTCAGCCGGATTTTTATTTATGGAATACAATAAATTACCTTCTTCTTTGGCCACATGAGCCATCAGCTCTTTGAATAACTCAATAAACTCGTCAACCTTTCCTTCCTTAATAGGCAGCTTCACAACCAGCGAGATCATCTTCGGCCCTCCTTCTTTTGGATTTCGTTATGAGTTAAATATGGATAACACACGTTTTTTTCAGGGTCAAGGACACGGGCGGCATATTTGAGTTTTCATAAATAAATTGACCGCCGGAAGGGGGGGTTCCGACGGTCGGGAGGGGAAAATGGAAGGATTACAGGTTTCCTAAGATGCCGTGAAGAACTGTCGAGCGAAAGCCTGAATTATTATTCATGTCTTACTTGATGGTTTCGCCGTTCAGACTATGCACCTGCACCCAAGAAACCTTGTTTTTAAGGAAGCAAAAATCTTGCCATTTATTTTTATAAGTCAGCCACAGGGGCATCATGAGGGATAATCGCAGTAATATATTATAATTATTACGTAATTTTCTGAACAAGAACCCGAGGTTCAGCCATCTTTTTCTATCTGCCTCAAAAAAAGCGAAAGATTTTTGACTCTTTTTGAATTTTTCTTCCGGCAGACTTAGAGATAGTCTGGCGTTTAATAGACCAAAATTTTCCAAAAAAGAAGCCGCTGGCATTAGCCAAGGCAGTGGTGAGCATCAGGCCTGGCTTGCCTTTAAGGGACAGCCTTTTTTTATTTTGGCTTGAACACAACAGCCGGTTTGGTTCTTTTAGAATAGGAAAAACCTTCCGCTTCCCTAACCTGGCCATACCTGGACTCAAGCTCTTGGAGCGAGCCGGCGTCAAGAGCCCTGGTGGGGCATGCCTCAACACAAACCGGCAGTTTCTCTTCTGCCCACCGATCCAGGCAAAAATTGCACTTTTGCATCTTGGAACCCAGCTCCTGATCAAACTGGGGCGCGTCATAAGGACAGGCCTTCAGACATTTGAAGTCGCAGGCCTCACTCCCCAGACAGGCCTGACTGTCAACCACGACAATGCCGTCCTCCTTCCGCTTTGAGATAGCGTTGACCGGACAGGCCGGAATACAGACAGGGTCAATGCAGTGAAAGCAGGGGCCAACCAGGTAGCTCACAAAGACATCCGGGAATTTACCTTTTTCTGTGTACAGAATGCGCATCCATTTCTCCGGACCGGCAAGGAGATCATGCCAATCTTTACATGCGACCTGACAGGCGCCGCATCCGGTGCACCGCGTCTGATCGAAATAGAAACCGATTTGCATCTGCTGTTTCCTCCTTTACGCCTTGCTGACCTGAACCAGGGCGGTTTTTAAGATTGCCGCCCCGCCTGGCGAGTAATCATCGCTTGTCAGCACATTAACGCAGCCTCCCCGGTCAATACCCTGCTCGTCCGGATCATACCATGTTCCTTCACTGATGCTGATCACGCTGGGTATTATCCGTTCCGTGACCCAGGCCTTGATAGCTATCTTCCCCCGGTCGTTAAAGACATAAATCTCATCGTTGTCCTCGATACCTCTGGCCTCGGCGTCTTTCGAATTGATCCAGGCCCGATGAGGCTCCACTTCCTGAAGCCACTCCACCTTGTACAGAGAAGAGTGGTCCCTGGTTTTTGGATGAGGCGAGATAAGTTGAAGCGGATATTTTTCAGTCAGCGGGTCGAACCGGTCTTCCTTGGTGCGGCGGTACTTGGGAATGGGCGGAACCTGCTCAGGGTTTTCAATATCCGCGGCGCGCTGGGAAAAAATTTCGATCTTCCCTGAAGGGGTGGGGAAGGGATTATTCTCAAGGTCCTCGATCTGTTCCTTGAAGGCCACGATGGGTTCAGGAAGTTTGACGCGGTGCACGCCTTCACGTCTGAATTTTTCATAATCCTTGACCTCTGGACCGGTTTCCGGGTTTTTCTCCACAAACATCCGAAGATACTCTTCATCAGTAAAAGGCTTAAAGTCCTTTATTCCAAATCTTTCGGCCAGATCGGTAGCGATATCCAGGTCCGATTTGCATTCGCCTAGCGGCTCGATGGCCTGATTAATATGGGTGTAGTAGGGTCCGGAGGGCCAGGGCCTGGTAAGGTCGTTTCTCTCGGCCGGGCTGGTGACCGGCAGCACGATATCAGCGTATCTGGCGGTGGGGGTCATGAACAGTTCGGGCGCGACCATAAAATCAAGACTGGCGTAAGCCCGCGCGCCCTTATTGGCGTCGCCGAGCTGATTTAAGTGATTATTGGCCACAGACCAGAGGAATTTAACGTCAAAGGGATATCCCCCTTTCTTCCCCTTGAGAAAGGCGTCATGCATCTTGTTGATGTGCACCCGACGGGCCAGGCGCAGGTTCAGGTCCAGGGTGCCTCGCACCGAAGGACCGCCTGCTTCAGCCGGGTTCTTACCTGCTGGGATACCCGAAGCTCGGAACATATGACCCACCGGTATTCCCATGAGCCCGCCGCCAGCACTTCCGCCCGGACGGCCCACGTTCCCGGTCATGGCGCACAGGGTCATGGCGCAGCGGTTGTACTGCTCGCCGATGGCGCTGCGAGCCGGACCCTGGCAGTCCATGAGGGCCGCGGGTTTGGTCGTGGCGTACTCCCTGGCCAGTTGTTCTATCGTCACCGTGGGAACCCCGGAGATGGCTTCAGCCCAGGCCGGCGTTTTCTCGATTCCATCCTCAATGCCAAGCACGTAGTCTTTGAACTTGTCAAACCCGAGGGTGTATTTATCCAGGAAGGCCTGATCATGCAGGTCCTCCTTAATCATAACGTAAGCCATGCTGGCCATGACGGCCGTGTCGGTGCCCGGCTTGATGGGGACCCACTCATCGGCCAGCACGACCGCGGAGTCTGTATATCTGGGATCAATAGAGATGATTTTGGCCCCGGCTTCCCTGGCCTTGATGACGTGATACATGGTGTTGGTGCCTGAAATCATCCTGGCCGGGTCCCAGCCCCACAGGATGATGAGCTTGGAGTTGAGCAGGTCCTCACGACTGTTTCCGACCATGACCGAACCATACTGGGTCAGACAGGCCCAGACCGCGCCCTCGGAAGAAACATTTCCATAACTGGTGGAGAACCCGCCGATCTGGTTAAACAATCTGGCCATGGCTGAGGCGCCGTTATGAAGCGCGGCCAGGTATCCGCCGCCGCTGGCTAAAAAGATGCTGGAATTACCGTACTTTTCTTTTACGTACTTGAGTTTTTCGACGATGGTATTATAGGCCTCATCCCACGAAATCCGGTCGAACTCACCCGCCCCCTTGGGCCCCACCCTTTTCAGAGGGTACTTCAGGCGGTCTGGATGATGGATATGCTTCCGGTACGCACGGCACCGCAAGCAGGCCCGCAGCTGCTCGTCAGGCCCGGCCGTGTCATCACCCTCGACCCTGATAATCACGCCATCCCGAACGTGAAGCCTGATCGGACAGCGTCCGCCACAATCAAAGGCTGAGGTGGTTCGAACGATCTTTGTCTCACCACTGTCCTTGCTCATCCCTTCGGATTTCATTTCGCCCTCCTAAAAAACAATTTCCAGCCCAGGCCGATCTTAAATAGCATACTACAATAAATCAAGGCGTTAACATCAGCCCTCCCGGTTTTCCTCAACCCCGAGACACCTCCGGATCCTGCCGAATCCTGCCTCTGGCCAGAGATGAAAAGATGCCCGCAATGCAAAGAACGCCAAAGATGACGAAGGCAGTCTTGGCGCTTTTCAGGAAAAGCGGATAAAGCTCGGGCGTAATGCGCGTCTTACCCATATACACGGAAAATATCATCATAACCATGCCCATGCTGAGCATCATACCCACCAACCTCATGGTGCCCAGCGTTCCGGCGGCCACGCCATAAAACCTTCTTTCCACCGAACTCATGACCGCATTGGTATTGGGCGAGGAGAACAAGGCAAAGCCCAAGCCATTGAAAATCAGGATGCCGCTAATATAAACCAGACTTGTCTGTGTGCTGATAAATGAAAAAAGGAAAAGAGCGATGCAGGTGCAGGTCATCCCCAGGGAAGCGACCACCCTTGGTTCAATCCGATCTGAAAATCTGCCAGCAAGTGGTGAAAAGATAGCCATCATTATCGGCTGGAATATCAGGATCAACCCGGCGCTTTGAGCGCTGAGGCCTTTGGTATACTGTAAATAGAGGCTCAGAAGGAAACTGACTGCAAATGTAGCGCTGTAATGAATTAAAGCGGCCAGGTTTGAAAGGGTAAAGACGGTGTTCTTTTTGAAGATAACTACATTCAGCACGGGGCTTGTTGATTTTGCCTCCCACCAGAAAAAAATAACCGCACTCCCGACGCCGATTACCAGCAGCCAGGCGCCCAGGACCGAAGGCAGGCGAGACAGGCCGTACATAATCAGGACAAGCGTCAGGCAATATATCAAGGAACCGGCATAATCAATCTTTTCGCCCTTAGCTTCTGCCCACTCACCCTTTAACCTCGAAAAAATTAGAAAAAGAATCAATAACCCAAATGGGATATTAATATAAAAGACGCTTCGCCAGCCTAGATATTGCGTCAGAATTCCTCCGATGAACGGCCCGAGGGAAAGCCCGGTATAGGTTGAAGCGACATTGACGCCCAGGGCCTTGCCTCTTTCCTGGGGTGGATAGACCGAAGTCAAGATTGCCACGCCGGTGCCAAAAATCCCGGCACTCCCGATTCCCTGTAAGACCCGAAAAAGGATGAGCATGGAGGCGGAAGTCGCCACGGCTGAAAGCGCAGCGCCAATTGTATATATCGCTATTCCAAAGGCAAAAACCTTTTTCCTGCCATAAATATCCGCGGCCCTTCCAAAAGGAAGAAGAAACATGGCAGAAGATAAAAGATATGAAGTCGCCACCCAGCCAAGCAGTATCGCATCCATCTCAAACTGCTTGCCAATGGTCGGAAGGGCGAGATTGATTGATGAACCCATAAACGGCGGCAGAAAAGCGGCCAGACAGGCAATTATCAAGGCCCACCGTTTCATAGCAGCGTCATTCATACACCTTACCTCCACCAAATTGAAAATTCACAGGAATTCGATTTTTCCATTCCCAGGCGCTAGAAAATGTATATAAAATCCAGGCAACCTTCGCCTGTACTTCATTCCCAGCCTTTTCACTGCTTGTTTTTCCCTCATGGTTTGTTCTTATCAGGCAGGATGTAATACCAGGTTGCGCTCAAACATTTACTAACGAATTGTCATTGCGAGCCCCCGGCCCTCCGGCAGAAGCCATAGGGTTATTTAACAAAGAAACCATTTTCAAGTTTTAGAAGAGGGCGGGGTTTATCCCCGCCCGTATATTTCTGGTCTTTCATATTTAATTTCGCTCGCAGGCATTTTCAAGCCTGGAAGTATGAGCAACTTCAGAGCAGTCTTTTAAGCAACTGGTTGGCCGCTGTGAGGGTCGGGTCCCAGACCGGGCCGAAAGGCGGCGCATAAGCCAGGTCGGTCTGGCTGAACTCTTCAACCGTCAACCCGCTATGAAGGGCCACAGCCGGGGCGTTTATTCGGTGAGCCGCGCCTTCCTTGGCCACAATTTGCGCCCCAAGCAGGCGGCCTGATTTTTTGTCACCGACCATCTGGACCTTCATATCCAAGGCCCCGGGGTGGGCATGGGCTCGCGTCCGGCCGGTAATCACGACCTCTACTGGCTCGAAGCCGGCCGCTTTTGCCTCCTCGGGATTTAAACCCGTGCGGGCCACCTCGAGGTCAAAGACCTTGAAAACAGCGGTTCCGGCTATTCCGGGAAGCTCCACCCGCTGGCCAGTGACGTTATCGGCCACGGCCCATCCGGCCCTGTTAGCTCTGAGGGCCAGAGGTATGTATGTCTTCTGCCCCGTAACCACATGATAGGTGTCAGCGCAGTCCCCCGCGGAGAAGACGTCCTGATCCGAGGTGTGCAGGGCCTTATCCACGGCAATGGCCTTTTTGAGCCCCAGCTCAAGACGCGCGTCTTCAGCCAATTCACTATTGGGCTTAACCCCTATGGCCACGAGCACCATTTGACATTCAAGGGTCATGTCGAGGCAGAAGACCTTTAAGCCATCCCCTGCTTGCTCAATGCCTGTGACTTCCTGCCCCAGGTGAAGATGCGCCTGGTTGGCCTCAAGCTCCTCCTGAACCACTGAAGCCAACTCCCGGTTCATCCAGGGAAGGAGGATCGGCCGGGGTTTGACCATATGCACCTCGATGCCTCTGGCACGCAAGGCCTCAGCCATCTCCAAGGCAATGTAGCCCATGCCAATGATTACCGTCTTTTTTACCCTCTTTGCATGAAGGCGCTCCTTTATCCGGCGGCCATCCTTCAGGTTTTTCAAGGCCAAAACCTCGGGCCGGTTGAATCCAGGCAGATCAGGCATAATCGGCGAGGCCCCCGTGGCAATGAGCAGCTTGTCATAATCAAAGGTAATGGCCTTCCCCTGATCATCCTGCGCGCTGACCGTCTTGGCCGCCCGGTTAATGACTTCGGCTCGATGCCCGGTTCGAAGATCTATCCCCTGTTTTTCTCTGAAAACCCGGGCCTGCCTGACCACGAGTTCGTCAATGGACCGATCAGGGTCGGCAATATTATAAGGCATGCCGCAGGCGCTGTAGGAAACATCCTGGGTTTGCTCCAGAACCAGGACTTCTAGGTCGGGTTTATTTCGTTTGGCTCGACTGGCTGCGCTCATACCAGCCGCATCTCCACCGATAATCACAAATTTCATGAGAAGCCCCTTTTTTTATTGGAAAGCCTTATCCTATTATACTGTAATAATCAAGATCAAAGGCCATTGACAATCTTTTGGAGCTCAAATTCATTAGATTATAGAATGATCGAATTATGGCTGAACATCCTGAGACCGCAGGTGAAGACGGAAAGTATCTCCCCCTTCTCTCTTTTTCGCTGGCTTCACATGAAGACTACGGTGAAAACGGAGTGGACTTTAAGATAAAGGAGATTTGGCAGGCAAATTTGACAGCCGCCAGCCCTTTCTCATATACTTATCCGGCCTAACGCAATTTGGAGGTTCATTCATGGTTCGTCTCAGCCAGATGCCTGAACCGGAACGATCTTATATGGCCAGGCTTCATTGTCCGACTTTTGAGACACAGCCCTGGGTTAAAGGGCCGTCCCTGAAAGAGCGGCGGGTGGCTATCATTTCCACCGCCGGTGTGCACTGCCGGGGCGACCGCTCGTTTGATCTCACTTCCGAAGATTATCGTATCATCCCGGGCGACATCCAGGCCAATGACCTGATCATGACTCATATTTCGGCCAATTTTGACCGCGTTGGATTTCAGCAGGACTGGAACGTGATCTTTCCCCTTGACCGCTTGTGCGAACTGGCCAGCCAGGGAAAAATCGGCAGTGTCGCAGATTATCATTACTCCTTTATGGGGGCGACTGATCCGGGAAAAATGGAACCAACCGTACGTCACCTGGCTGGCGTCTTGAAAAACGATCAGGTGAACGCGGTCCTGCTGGTACCGGTCTGACCCTTCTGCACGCGCGCCGTGGGCGCGCTGGCACACTTTCTGGAAGAAGAAGGCCTGGCAACCACCCATATCAGCCTTATCCGCAAACACACCGAAATTATCAAGCCGCCGCGGGCCTTATGGGTGCCGTTTGAAATGGGCCGCCCTTTAGGCGTGCCGAACGATGCGGCCTTTCAAACACGAGTGCTTCTCGCGGCGCTGAAACTCCTGGAGGCCGAAAACGGGCCGGTGATCGAGGACTTCTTAGAGGAGGCGCTATGGGTAGAAGACGAACCAGTCGTGTGGGCCTGCCCGGTCAGTTTTGATGAGATCGAGGAAGATTCGGGCGATGAGGAACGGCTCCAGACGGCCTTTAGAAAAGAAATGGCTCAGCTTCGATCCTGGTACGATCTTGCAGTCAAAGAGCATGGGCGCACCACGGTCGGGGTCAGTGGCGTGGAACTGGATAAGCTTGCTGATTTTATTTGCGCTTTCCTCGGAGATGGTCTTCCGAAAAACCCAAATTCCAAGATGCCTTTGCCAATGGTGCTCAACCTGGCCACCGACGATTTAAAAGCCTATTATACTGAAGCTGTTATGGCGCAGCCCGGGCAGAGGGCGGCAGGCAGCAATCAAGTCGCCGACTGGTTCTGGGGTGAAACAGCCGCGGGAAAGGTCTTGTTTGCGGTTAAGGATGCATGCGAGAAAAGCGAGAAGGGCTTGCTGAAAATCGTGGGCCGAATGCTCATCGTGCCTGTGGCTCAAGCCCATCGCAGCGCTTAATGCCACGCCCAGCCGGTCGGAACCTCGACGCCTTAAGTCCAGACGCGGCGCGGGTGAAATGACCATCTCCTTTCCGATGTGATGCGGAACATCCCCGACGAGGCTAAGGCTAATATCACATGACCCTCCAGGCAGCCTTGGATTAAACTTAAACCTGCCCGCAAATTACCCTTAAATCATTATCAATATGAAATTATGGATGACCGTCTTTAAACCATAAAGGATGTGTCCATCTGAACGCTTCCCTATGTTTCAGATACATCTTATTATTCCAGCCCATAACGTTTTTACGCCAGGCCCTGATCTCCATGGAATACCATAACCAGGCGTCTTCATAGTTGTCGTAAAGGACTTTTTCGAGTTTAAAATAATTTTTCTGTCTCTGATCCGGGTCCACCATTTCGCGGCCGGCTTCAATAAGCTCAATGGCCTTCTGATTGGCAGATCGGCCGTAATTGAAACCGCCCTGGGTATGATACATTCCGGTTGCAGCCAGGTCCGGATCGTGCACCCAGGGCCACGTACCAAAGAGAATATTATACTCGAGGTTTTTCAGCCGGTCTGAAATAGCGACCGTATCCAAGGCCTCCAACTGCCAGTTTATGCCTACTCGAGCCAGCATGTCCTTGACCGCCACGCCAACCGATTGAGACTCCGGATTGTTGGGCACATTGCCTTTTATTTTCAGACCTCGAGCATAACCGGCTTCAGCCAGAAGCTTTTTAGACAACTCGGGATCATAGGCCACTGGTTTCAAATTGGGGTTATGAGCCCAGTGATCCACAGGGTACAAGCAACTGGCGATTCTGGCCAAACCAAACTGCGTTCCAGCGATCAGGGCTTTCCTGTCGACCGCATGAGAGATAGCCTTACGGACTCGAATGTCCTGACACACCCCTTTGGCATGGTTAAAAAATAAATAGTTTACGTGAGGCACGGGATTGACATGAACCGTGAGACGCGGGTCGTTCTTGACTGTTTCATACTGAGATTTATTAATGTCCATCTCATCCACTTTGCCTGCTTTTAGATTGGCGAGTTGAATCGAGGGGTCAGGGATAATCGGAAATTTGATCCCATCGAAATAAGGCATATCCGGCCGCCCGACGTGCTTACCGAACCACCAGTTAGGGTTTCTTTTAAGCAGGAGGTAATTGCCAGGCTTGGCGGTATCAAGCATGTAAGGGCCGCTGCCAACCGGGTGTGTATCTAAATTTTGAGCGCCTTTGGCCTTCGCAGCCACGTCGTCAGCCTTTTTCCGCGCCGCCATGGCGGTCATACGCGCTTTTTCCGCCTTCTTTTTGGCCTTATCCGCTTCAGCGCCACCCTTGGAGACAGCTTTCTTGGCTTCCGCCTCAGCTTTGACTGCCTTGGTTTCTGCGGCTTTGGCCTTTTTAGCTAACTTCTTCGCTCCCCCCAAAGCCACGTCCCCTTTAAGGGCCTTGGCCGATATCACCATTCCGGGAACGCTGTTTAAGATACCGAAAGCCCCGGCCCACGGACTTTTTGTATGCAGCTTGACAGTATATTCATCCACCACCTCGACCTTTTTAATCGGCTTGAGCCAGGCCCTGGTCCAAGCCCCGTTTTTTTTGTTCTTGATCCAATCAATCTGATATTTGAAACCTTGTGCGTTAAAAAAGGAGCCATCATGAAATTGAACACCTTTTCTCAACCTCATAATGATGGTAACCGGATCAACGTACTCCCAGGATTCAGCCATAAATGGAGTTGAGGGTTTGTATTCACCATTGATCCAAATAAGCCTGTCGTAAATAAAATTTATGGGTATCCAGGAATTGACCGGCCAGTGGTTTGGGTTCATCAAACCAACGTATTTCGAGGCGGCGATGCGATACACACCGCCTTGTACCGGTTTGGTTGGCCAGTACTTTTCACCATATTCCATCCAGGCCGTCTTGGCCTGTGAGCTCTCCTGTCCCATCACTGGAAGTACAAAAGGGGACATAAGTAGACATAAGGCCGCCAGAACGCATACGCTAAGGCCATACCATGCGGGCATCCCAGCTCTTGGAACGACAAGTCCATTGGAGCTTAATACTTTCTTTTTCTTTCTCATCCTACTGCCTTTCTTTCAAATTGCCTAAACAGGTTTCAGACGCAAACAAGATCAACTTGACGGGCTTCTTTTCAACCGGGAAAATCCTCCATATTTAAGTATTAATCAGAAATCCCGGCCAAACTCTTAGCCCATTCTTTTTTGGTTTCAAGATCGCTCTCCCGCTCGATCAGAAGTTTCTGAGCTTGCGGTGAGCCCGCTCCATGAAGGGATTCGCTAAGAAAGTACACCGAACCTTGGCCGTAACAAAAATACTCAATGAGCCGCATAAGCTTCATACGATTCTCAGTTGGAACCCCATCAACGCCTTTGAGGTATTTATTGACATATTTTCCGATTTTCGGATCAGTAAAATCCTTGTGAGAAGGCATGGTCGCAATCAATCCCCCGGCGATGTCTTCAGCCAGCCGAGCGATTTCATAAGTCAGCCTGCCCACATGCAGCTTGGTTACATTGGTATACATGAGATTCACGTTGAAGATGCCTGAGGGTGTGCTGTATCCTTCGACACAGCTCGTAAGGCCGCAGGCATAAATGGTTCTGGCCATGTGAACCATTTCCGTGAGCTTGTCACGGATGATTGAATTTCTCGCTACGCCGTTATATTCAGCCATGAGAGCGGCCGCGCCGATCACGATATCCGCAATAGCGCTTTTACCCGCGCCGTAGCAGTTGCGGTGATACCCGGCAAAGCGATGGATCATAGGAAAGGACCATTTCCATTCCCCGCACATGAAGACTCTATCCCAAGGAACAAAAACATCATCAAAAATCATGAGGGTTTCATTGCCGCCCTGATTAACGCCGCCCAAATCGAAGAGATCCCCTTCAAGTCGGCGCGTGTCTGAAGGCTGACGTCCCATGACGTGAAAAAGACCTTCAGCATCAGCAGGCACAGCAAAGACTACGGCGTAATCCTCCTCTTCCTCTCTCAAAGTCGTACATGGGGCGACAATGTGCTCATGAGCGTGTACAGCGACTGACTGATGCACCTTTGCGCCCCGAACCACGATGCCATCACTTTTCTTTTCCACGATCCTGACATACATATCAGGATCAGATTGCTGAATAGGCCGAAGGCTGCGATCGCCTTTAGGATCGGTAATAGCCCCGCTGATGGTAAAATCATTGTCCTGGATATATTTAAGATACTTAAGGAATCTCGGATGATATTCTGTTCCCAGGTCTTCGTCCATTTCATAGCTGACACTCCCAATGGCGTTGATCGCGTCCGCCCCTACGGTTCGAGAGTTTCCTCGCCCGGTAAGCCTGGCCGTTATCTGGATCATTTTGTATTTTTTTATCAGGTCTTCAGCGTTTTTCCAAAATGTCACGCATCGGTTTACCTTCTCGCCGGATTCCAAGGTTGCCGTGAAAAGTTCTTTGTATTCCGGATTGAAACAGAGTTCATAGGTGAGGGCCACTGAATTCAGAGCTGGTTGTGTCAGCGGATGTTCTGTGATATTAATCTGTTCCCCCATGAAATAAACCTGTTTCTTGATTTTTTTCATGCTTTCCACATATTGTTCTGCGGTCATCAAAGCCATGGCGCTTATCTCCTTAACGTCTTGATTGGTGAATTAAGACCGAATTTTGAGTTATTTCTCAAAAGGATTATCGTTTCTTACTGATCACTAAAATTTTGCAACATGGTTAACATTGAAAACGTTTTCATTTCTTCATGACAGATACCACCCTTATCCAGTCTTGTCAAGAATTAATTTTTGTTCCACCAAGAACCCATTTCTTAGTCAACTTATTTAATTAATTATAAAATAAAACTCGATATTTCTTTTTTTACTTGACATTTTTATCTTTTTACATAATATTCAGGATATGAAAACGTTTTCACCATTTGGAAAGGCTTACAAATCAGGGTTTTGTTAAAAAATAAAAGAGAGACGCCCATGGAAGAGTTATCATCACGGGAAAGAGTATTAGCGGCGCTTAATCATGAGGAGCCTGACAGGGTTCCTCTGGACCTGGGGGGAAACGCGACAACAATCGAGGCCGTGCCTTATGAGGAGCTCAAAAAGCATTTGGGGATAAAAGGCGAACCCAGGCTTTTTGTCAGGAATCATGTTGACCCCCCGGAAGAATTGTTGAAAGCGCTCCATATAGACACAAGATACGTCAGGCTGAAACCGCCCCATCATTTCAAGATTCAGCTTGATTCAGACAACTCTTATCTTGATGAATGGGGCACCAGATGGAAAAAACCTGAATCCAGCTTATACTGGGACCCAGTTGATTATCCTTTAAAAGACGCCACCATAGATGATTTGGAATCCTATCCATGGCCGGACCCTGATGATCCCGGGAGGATAGAGGGATTAAGAGAGGAAGCAAAAAAACTGCGGGAAAGCGCTCAGCACGCCATTGTAGCTGACGCGATAGGCCTGGGCGTCTTTGAATCATCATGGGTGCTGCTTAGAGGTCCTGAGCGATTTTTTATGGATATGGCCCTGGACAAACTTTTTGTTAAGGCCCTCCTGGAAAAATTAACAGATTTGCATATTAAGTTTCATAAAAATTACCTTGATGCGGTCGGTGAGTTTATTGACGTCATCGCTGTCAGTGATGACCTGGGAGGTGAAAAAGGACCTTTAATCTCTCCGGCGTCCTATTTAGAGCTTGTAAAGCCCTTCCAGAAAAAACTCTGGAGATTCATAAAAAACAACACGGAAGCCTTTTTGTTCCTGCACAGTTGCGGGAGCATTTATAAATTTATTCCAGACCTGATAGAACTGGGTCTAGACATCATAAACCCGGTTCAGGTAGCGGCCAAAGACATGAACACCGGTAAACTTAAGAAAGAATTTGGTGATAAAATTACATTTTGGGGCGCTATTGATACCCAGCGGGTTCTTCCTTTTGGTTCACCTGACGATGTCGAGTGTGAAGTCAAGCAACGTATCTCGGACCTGGCCCCTGGTGGCGGTTACGTGCTCAGCGCCGTTCATAATATTCAGGCGGGAGTTAGTCCGGAAAATATTTGCAGGATGTATGAAGCGGCTCGTCAATTTGGACAATATCCTATTAGTCTCTGACGTTTCGTGTGAGCTTATACTTCAAATCAAACCGGATTTGAGATGGAAAAAATAACTATAAAAGAAATAGCCAAAATGGCGGGCGTCTCTAACGCAACAGTTTCCCGGGCCATACATTCCCCTCACCTGGTCAATCAAAAAACACGGAAACGTATCCAACAGGTCATGGAGACCAACAACTACGTTTATGACGCCGTGGCTGGTGATCTATCCCGGAAAAAAGCCTCGGTAATAGGTCTCATCATTCCAACTATCAAAAATTCGATCTTCAGCAATACAGTTTACGGCATTCAGGAAAAAGCTGAAGAAGGAGGATACACCACTATTATTGGCAACTCCAATTATGACGCCAAGTCCGAACTAAACATTATGAAGCTGTTTCAGCAGCGGCGCATCGCTGGGTTGATCCTTACCGGACTGTCAGAAGAAACCTCCAAAAGGATCAAGGAGCTTATGCAGCTTGGTATCCCATGTGTGGTGACCTGGGAAAAACTGAATTCAAGCGGGATATGTTACGCGGGCTTTGACAACTTTAAGGCCGCTTACTCTATGACTAAACACTTGATCAGCCTCTGGCATAAGCGAATCGGGCTCATTATCGGGCCCTACACACGGGTAAGAAGGGTTCAAAACCGCTTGGACGGATACAAGGCGGCCCTGGATGAGCATAATATTCCTTACAATCCCGATCTGATCTTTGAATCTGAGTATACCCTGGTTGATGGCAAAGAAGCCATGCAAAGACTTTTATCATTACCCGATCCTCCCACGGCCGTTTTTGCGGCCAGCGACGTGCTGGCTATGGGAGCTTTGACCGCTATAAAAGAACAAGGGCTGAGGGTGCCTCAAGATATCTCTATCGCGGGATTTGACGACCTTGATTTTGCCGCCTATTTGGACCCTCCCCTCACCACCGTCAGAATTCCCGCCTTTGAAATGGGGCAGTTGGCTGTGAAAACGCTTTTTGAAATGATAAATGGAGATATGAATCAGGTGCGGCAGTACTGTCTGAACACAGATCTGGTTATCAGACAATCCTGCGCCGGGCCTGCCCCGGGCAATGTAACTTAATAATAAAACTTCAACTGTCACCTAACGGGAATTTATAGGAAAAAAGTAAAAATGAACACGTCAGAACAAGGACTCCAAAATACGACTCATCCGGTAAAGGCGCTGGTTACTGGCGCC
>JAFDHD010000122.1 GCA_019308995.1 Deltaproteobacteria bacterium
ACTAGCATTGGAAAAGACCTCACTCTGGATCAGTTGAAAAATGATCATGACGTAATCTTTGTGGCCAGCGGCGCCAACGGGAGCGCAAAGATTGCCTTAGAGGGCGCTGAAAAAGGGGGCGTCCTGTGGGGCCTTGATTTTTTGCAGGACGTTGGACAAGGAAAATCGTTTGATTTCAAAGGGGATGTTATTGTGGTCGGCGGTGGAAACGTCGCTATTGACGTTGCTTTGACGGCCGGGAGAATGGGAGCCGTTAATGTACATCTCTTCTGTCTGGAGAACAGAGAAGAAATGCCTGCTCATAAATGGGAAATTGCCCGGGCCGAGGAAGAGGGAGTGCTGATTTATAATTCCTACGGGCCGAAGAAGATTTTCGGAGAGGACACCGCTACCGGGCTCGGACTGATAAAATGCACTTCTGTTTTTGATGAAGCCGGCAACTTTAACCCCACCTATGATGAAGAGATTACCTATAAGAAGGAGGCGCATCATATCATCCTGGCCGTGGGTCAGACTGCGGACCTTGGATTTCTAAAAGGGCGCGATGATATCAAGGTCAATAAAGCAGGAATCGAGGTCAACGAAAAAGACCTGTCCACGGGTGAGCCCGGGGTCTTTGCCGGTGGGGATGTGGTGAGCGGCCCGGAGTCAATAATCGCCGCCATAGCTCTGGGGAGGAGAGCTGCTATCAGCATTGATGAGTATCTGGGCGGCGACGGCGATATAACTGAAACTCTGGCTAGCCCTGAAGGTGAGGTTCTTTTGCCAGAGATCATTGGGGAAGCGCAGCCTCGAAACGATATGGCTCTTTTGAAGCCTTGGGAAAGAGTCTTCGGCTTTGATCAGGTGGAATTGCCTCTGACGGATGAGCAGATTGAGGCTGAAGCGAGCCGTTGTTTAGACTGTGACGCGCGTCAGTTCGAGGTTGTTTTGAACATGGAGTACTGTAAAGAATGCGGTTATTGTGCGGAGGTCTGCGGGGTGGATGTCTTTGCCCCTGCCGATTTCTTTAACGCCAAGGGTTATCGTCCCATGGAGTGCCAGTCTGCGGACTGGTGTGTGGGTTGCTTCAAGTGTTTTTTCGCCTGTCCTGATTTTGCGATTGATGTTCAAGAAGTAACCGCGTGAAAGGTAGGAGGATTCAAATATGAAAAGATATTTAGAAACAGGAAATTTTGCGATCACCGAAGCTGCGATTCTGGCCGGATGCAGGTTCTTCGCGGGGTATCCGATCACGCCGGCCACTGAATTGGCCGAGGCTATGAGCCAGCGCCTGCCGCAGGTTGGCGGTATCTATCTCCAGGCTGAGGACGAGTGCGCGGCTATGCACATGTGCATCGGCGCCTCCCTGGGCGGTTACAAGGCTATGACGGCCACGTCCGGCCCCGGCTTCATCCTGTATGCGGACCCCTATGGCTGGGCTTTAGGCTGCGAAACCCCGCTGGTAATTCTTAATTCAGGCCGGGTCGGCCCTGTAAGTGGCATTACTGGAGCTCCGGGGCAAGGAGAGTTTTACCTGACACGTTATCCCACGCAAGGCGGGAATTTTGAATCCATCTGCCTGGCGCCCAATTCCGCTCAGGAAGTCATGGCCATGACCGTTGAGGCCTTTTATTTGGCTGAAAGATTCCGCATGCCAGTGACCGTGCTGGCGGATCAACTCATTACTGACGGCTTCGAGGACATCAGCGTGCCTGAAAATGAGGATGAAATGAAGGAAATGGGCTTTAGAGTCTGGCCCAGGAAGATACACCAAGGACCTGACTTCTATCCGGCCACGGATGAGATTGATATCCCGCCCGTGGTCCTTGGCCATAATACCGGCGCTTTATGCTCGGACTGGACACCGACTGAAGAGGGATACGATATAGAGGAGGTCGAGGCTCATCATAAACATGCTTTTCGGTTGATTTACAAGGTCCGTAATCACAGGGAGCTTTTCAGCCATCATAATGAAAAAAAATTCATGGGTGATGATCCTGATCTCATAGTGGTGTCCTATGGGACACCGTCACGTGTGGTCAACACGGCAGTGGCTAAAGCGAGAGAGCAGGGGCTGAAGGTCGGGGCCCTGCGCTTAATCAATCTGTGGCCTTTCCCGGATGAGCTTTTTAACCAGAAGGCCAAGTACCTGGCGGTGGAGCTTAACTGGGACGGTGAACTTGTTCGCGAGGTCCAGCGGGCGGCTCCCGATGATTCGAAGGTTCATTTTTTAGGGACCTGCGGAGATCTGCCCACCATTGCGGATTTGATTGAGACCTGTGAGAAAATATTGAAAAACGAGCCCCTTGCTCGCAAGGGCTGGGTGTTGGAGGCCTGGTAGTCATGCAATACAAATCGAGTGAACTTACATCCAAGTATTTACGTTCCCGTAAGATTCCCAGTACGGCCTGCACCGGCTGCGGACTGGGCATCAACCATAAGATCGTAGTGCAGGCCATTGCCGAACTCGGGCTTGAAGTGGCTGATATTGTTTGGGGCACATCAATAGGCTGTGCCGGCCGGCAGACATTCGCCACCTGGAAAGGCGATGGATTCGCGGGCACCCATGGCCGGGTCTACGCCATTGCCAGGGGGCTCCGCATCGCTCTGCCACCGGAGAAAAAAATCATTTTAACAGTGGGCGACGGAGACGCCTTTGCTATCGGCTTAAATCACCTCATCCATGCCGCTCGATCGAATACTGATATGACGGTCATTGTCAATGATAACCTCGGGTATCAATCAACCGGCGGACAGTATGGCTGGACCACGCCCCAGGGAAGTAAGACGGACAGCAGTCCCTATGGCATGTTTGAGCAGAACTTAATGAGCAGCGGGATGGACGTTATGAAGATCCTCAAAGGAGCCGGCGCGACCTTTCTCGCCCGCCACGTGCCCATGGATGGAGCATGGGCTGTGGCAAGCGTAAAAAAGGGAATTCAAAATCGAGGGTTCTCTCTCATCCACATGCCTTTTCCCTGCCCCACCAATTTTGCTTCAAGGGAACTCGGGTCCAGGGATCCGGTAAACATCTACCGGTGGTTTAAAGAGCATGCCGCGCCTTTAGGCCAAGAAAAGGAGAGTACCATCTGGGCTACCGGCATATGGCACGATGCCAGTAACACGCGGCCTGAGTTCTCTCAGTTGGTCCATGAGACAGTCGAAAAAATCAGGAGGACGGGAAGCATATGAAAGATAGAATTGAAATAGTGGCCAGCGGGTTTGGCGGACAGGGAGTGGTCAGGCTTGGCCAGATAATCGGAGAAACAGCCGTCAAGCAAGGGCTGCACGTAAGTATGCTCAAAAGCCACGGTACAGAGATGCGCGGCGGATACGTCAGGAGCCAGGTAGTGATATCAAAAAATCTCATTGACAGCCCGATGTGTGAATCTCCGGACTACTTTGTGGCTTTATCCAGCGCGGCCTATAAACGATTTAAAGATACGGTCCCAGATCACAGCGTCATTCTTTATGATCCTGCGTTTGTGGATGAAATAGATCAAGGCCTGCCTTGTTCCCAGCAGGCGCTTCCGGCCAAGGACCTTTCTATTAAAAACTTTGATAATGCGCTTTTTGCCAATTCGGTGGTCCTTGGATTTATCGCCAGGCTTATCGCTGAATTAGACAAAGACCTTGTTCTTCAAAGCCTTTTAGGGATTATCCCAAAATTCCATGAGCAAAATAAAGAAGCCTTTCAGATTGGATATGACTACACGGGTTGATCCACTTGCTGAGAAGTAAAACTAGGCCTGGATGAAAGAGGAAGTGCTGAAAGCGACTCACATGCGTACTATCAGAAATATTATTGATGGCAAAGCGAAACTAGAGCCGAACAAGGCTTTTATGATCGCCCCTGAACCTGGCTTAACCTTGACATACGGGCAATTGAAGGAGGCTTGTACGAGTTTTGGGAAGCAGCTCATGAACCTGGGCCTGTTGAAGGGCGATAAGGTCTCTTTCATGATGACTAATGGGCGCCAGGCAGTCAAAATCTTTCTGGGTTCCATGTATTCCGGTTTCGTTATCGCGCCCATCAATTTAATGGCTCAACCTTCCATGCTCAGGTATGTGCTTGAGCATTCGGACACCAAAATAGTTTTTTTCACCCGGGATCAAAAAAGCAAACTTGACTCAGCAGCAGGCAAGGTTAAGAGGGAAATTGCCTTGATTGAAATTGATAACGATGCGGAAGCTCTTTTTGATTCACCTCTAGGCTTGCCCGATTTTACTCTTCCGGAAGTCACCGCGGAGGATGAGGCCTTATTGCTCTATACTTCCGGTACAACCGGGTTGCCTAAAGGTTCGGTTCTTTCTCATAAAAACCTGGTTGCCGGAGGGCGCAACACAATGATGGCCCACCAGCTGACGCCTGAAGACAGGGCGCTTTGTTCCTTGCCTCTCTATCATATTAACGGTGAAGTGGTTACGGTAATCGCGCCTCTGTTGAGTGGAGGTAGTGTGGTCATGCCGCACAAATTCAGCAGATCCAACTTCTGGGAGCTAATCTCAAAATACCACTGTACATGGTTCAGCATCGTGCCCACGATTATTTCCTATCTTTATCATGGTGCCACTGTAAAGGGGAGAAGCCTGAACCTCGACCAAATCCGCTTTGGCCGCTCGGCTTCCTCTCCGTTGCCTCCCGCGCTCCAAAAGAGCTTTGAGGAAAAATTCAAGATACCCATTATTGAGACCATGGGTTTGACTGAGACGGCTGCCCCGGTTTTTTCCAATCCCATTGATCCTTCCAAGAGGAAATATGGCTCTCCTGGAATCGCTGTCGGAAACGAGGTCAAGATAGTTGATAAGGCCGGTCGTGAGGTGTCGCGAGGCGCCGAGGGTGAGATCATGGTTCGGGGTGATAATGTCATGAAAGGGTACTATAAAGACCCAGGTCCGACCGCAAAAGCTATCGAACCGAATGGATGGCTTCACACAGGCGATTTGGGCCGCATGGATGAGGACGGATTCGTTTTTGTTACCGGTAGGATTAAAGAACTTATAATTAAAGCCGGGGAAAATGTTGCCCCTAAGGAAATAGACACTGTTCTTTATCAACATCCCGCGGTGCTGGACGCTGCGGCGGTTGGCATTCCGGATAAAGATTATGGGGAGGAAATCATGGCCTGCGTGGTTTCAAAGCCAGGAATTAATATAACCGAAGAGGAGCTGCGGAACCATTGTCTCAAGCACCTTGGTGAGTTTAAGACTCCTAAAAAGATTAAATTTTTCGATGAGCTTCCTAAAGGCCCCTCAGGAAAAATTCAGCGGTTAAAGTTGCGTGAAGCTTTTGGATAGTTCCTTAGAGACATGGACCCTTACTGTTTTCAAAAAATCACTTAAGGCTACACTTCCATCATCCGGCTGGATACATCATGTTTAACAGCCATTGAAATATATTGTTGGGCATACAATAAATGAAATAAAAATGCAGGGTAGTTATGGATAAGCCAGGTCAAATGAATGAATTGGGATTGAAAATCAATCAAATAGAAGCTCCGGCCAGTCTCGGGGAAATGGCCTATGAGGCGCTTAAGGAAAGTTTGTTGAATATGGACTTTTCTGAATTACCAAACAATGGGCGTCTTGATGAAAGGGTCCTGGCTACGAGCTTGGGGGTGAGCCGCACCCCGTTGAGAGAAGCCATCCACCGCCTGGTGTCCGAGGGATTCCTTAAGGTCGTGCCTCGGAAAGGGGTTTACATCGTTAAACTATCCAAACAGGAGGTCATCGAGATACTACTGGTCCGCGCGGTCCTGGAGGGGATGGCTGTTCGTTTGGCCACGGAATACGTGACTGAAAAAGATATTGAGAAGATGAAAAAATTATTTTCATCCTTCAAGCCCTCGACCGTGAAAAACCAATCTCTGAAGTATTCCGAGGCCAATATCAAATTTCACGAACTTGTACTCCAGACATGCCAACATGGGAAATTAATAGAGCTGGCGAATAACCTTAACAACCAGATTCGGTGGATTCGTTTCCGCACGGCCGCTTATGACGAACGTCACCGCAACACCCTGAAGGAGCATCTAAATATCATCAAAGCCATTGAGAATAAAAATCCGGATTTAGCGGAGAAGCAAATGAGACAGCACATTGAGGGTCTGGCTAAATATCTGGACGAGAAGGTGGAGTCTTTAGATTGGTAAAAAACAGGTTCATCGCTTCCATGAGCCTTGGCCTGCTCGATCTTAAAATTTTTCCTGTTGTAATTGTTACTCTTTGTGAGAAAGTGTGATGAGGCATATTATCTTCGATCAAGAGAAATGTGTGGGCTGCCAGATTTGTCGACTGGTTTGTTCCGGCGTTTGGAGTAAAGCCTTCAACCCTTTGAACGCGAATATTCAGAAGAAAATAAATGAAAAAACTGTAAGGAGTTAGAAATGATCGATTTAAAAAATATGCCAGCCACAAAAGCAGACCTGGATCAATATGAAGTGGATCACGTTTTTCACTCCTGGTCTTTTCAGCCCGGCGCCGCTCCCAAGAGGGTCGTGTCGGCCAAGGGGTTGCGCTTTACGGACGAGGATGGCCGGGAATTCCTGGATTTCAGCTCCTGCTTTGTAAGCCATAGCATCGGCCATCAGGACCGGCGCGTCGTGGACGCCGTGTGTGAGCAGGCCAAAACCCTCTGCTCCTTCGCCCCTGTCTTCTCGACCAGGCCCAGGGCCCTTCTAGCCAGAATTCTAGCCGAGGTTACCCCCGGCGACCTTTCACGCAGCTTCCTCACCCTCGGTGGCACAGAAGCGAACGAGGCGGCTGTTAAAATTTGCCACCAGTATACCGGACGTCGAAAGATACTGGCGCGCTACCGGTCTTATCATGGCGCCACCGCAGCGGCCATGACCCTTTCCGCGGGGGACCCTCGAAATTGGGCCCAAACCCTTGGCGGGACGGAATGGGTCTCAGTTCCCCAGCCATACTGTTATCGCTGCATGTTCGGCCAGAAATACCCCGAATGCGACCTCAGGTGCGTTAAATACATTGACGAGGTCATCGAACTTGAGGGTGGGAGTGAAAAGGTGGCTGGTATCATCTTTGAGCCTGTTACAGGGGCCAATGGCATCATCTTGCCTCCGGATGAATATTTTCCGACCTTGAGACAGGTCTGCGACAAATGGGGAATTTTGATGATTGCCGATGAGGTCATGAGTGGGTTTGGGCGTACTGGGAGGTGGTTTGCCATGGATCACTGGGGGGTTGTCCCTGACATCATGTCCATGGCTAAAGGAATCACCTGCGGATATGTCCCGCTGGGCGCGACTATCGTGAGGCGGCGCATTGGCGACCGGTTCAAAGAGCAGTTTTTCAGTCATGGGGCTACTTATGCGGGTCACGCGCTTGCATGCGCCACAGCCGTGAGGGTCATCCAGGTGTACCAGGAGGACGGACTGATTGAGAACTCGGAGAAGATGGGAAAGTACCTCCTTGAAAGGGCTTTGGAGCTCAAAGATAAGCATCCTTGTATTGGGGATGTGCGTGGACTGGGGCTTTTCGTGGGTCTTGAACTTGTGAAAAACCGTAAGACCAGGGAGCCGCTGGTTCCTCTCAAGGCAAAGATAACACCGGGTATGAATCCCAAGCTGGCCGTGGCGCAAAAGCTGGTCGAACTGGGGATGATCGCCATGGCGGCCAACCCGTCGAACGTCATTGCCATGGCGCCGGCCCTGATCGTCAAGCAGGATGAGATCAACGAAGGCGTCTCCATCATGGATAAGGCCCTTGCAGAAGCGGACGCTTTTGTGGAATAAGCAGACCTCTGGTCATGGTCAGGGGAGAAGGTTTTCACTTAACGATAAACCGCTTATATTTATGCGGCCCTTAATCCAAGGCTACCCAGGGGGGAGCTAAAGAGGGGCCCTGGCAATAACCATTTTAAAGACAAGGAGGGACTTATGAAAACCATCTTTAAAATCTGGGGTGGGTTCATGCTGTTACTTGTTGTTACCTTGATGATTGTTAACATTGGATATGCAGACACACCCAAAAGAGGCGGCGATCTTATCGCAGGTGATCCGAGCTTCCCGAGACACTTCAACTCAGCCGTACAATCAGGGCTGGCCACCGCCACGCCAGCCGCGCAGCTTTTTGCGTCCCTGCTGGAGTTCGACGACAGGTGGCGGCCGGTCCCGTATCTCGCTAAAAGCTGGGAGGTGTCCGATGGCGGTCTCACTTTTACCTTCCACCTGGTCGAGAACGCCTCTTTTCACGATGGCAAGCCCATCACTTCCGAAGACGTTGCTTTTTCGTTCGGAGTGGTTAAAAAGAACCACCCCTTCGGGAAGGCCATGTTCTCGGCGGTGGACCGCGTGGAGACGCCTGACCCGCACACCGCTGTGTTCAAGTTGAGCAAACCTCATCCAGCCCTGTTAATGTGCCTTTCTCCTCCGCTCCTGCCTGTTCTCCCCAAACATGTTTACGGTGATGGACGGAGAATCCGCAGGCACCCGGCCAATAAAAAACCAGTCGGATCGGGGCCGTTCAAGTTTGTCCAGTTCAAGGAGGGCGAGTTCTATATGTTTGAACGGTATGATAATTTTTTTAGACCCGGCCGGCCTTATCTCGACCGGTTTATC
>JAFDHD010000123.1 GCA_019308995.1 Deltaproteobacteria bacterium
ATCATTTCCATATCTACAACGCCTTCGTAATTACCCGATCTTTCGGAAAGAAGGGTATTTGTAATGGTAGTATTCAAATGTAAAGAACCTTTACCTTTTGAAAGGGTTTCGGCCTTACCAGGTATTGCCTGGAGAAAAAGGAGTTGGATAGGGGACTGGTTAACAATTGGAATAGGACCTGATCGCATTTGTTGCTCTGCCATTAAGTTACTGCAATAGCCGTTACTAATGTGCAAGAGGATAAAAAATCCAACCAGAAAGGGAATCCCATGAAAAAACCCCCTCAAAAAACGACAGGTATTATTTATAGTACCCGGTCTCAAGCGCATTCATCCACCGCCAGGCAGAATGCCTTTAATCCCACGTCCTTCATTTTTTCCTGTAGCTCCCTGATTTCTTCCATCAGCAGAGCTGTTTTTTTCTCTTCAGCCATTATGATCATAGCGGAATTCTTGGCCGGCCAGATATGGGTGTTCAGGTGAGGGCCGCTCACACGCAATGGTCTTGAGGCCGTCGACGTGGGCGAAGCGCCTGAGGTTGTACATCGGCCTACCAAGCCTCCCGCTATGATCCGCCTTGGTGTTCCCCGGGCTGGTCACCGCCCCCGCCCAATACCGCATAAACCCTCACCTGGTTGGCGAGCCTAGCCAGGCGGAGCGAAATGAGCCCCTGCTTGGCCGCATACAGGGATCGCTGCGCATCAAGGACGCCCAGGTAGCTGTCGATTCCATTCGTATATCGGTTTACCGAAAGGCGGTGCGTTTCTGCCAAAGCATTGACCAGTGATTGTTGCGCCTTTACCTGCCGGTCCACCGTGCCCTGCACTGCCAGAGAATCGGCAACTTCTCTGAAAGCCGTTTGGATCACCTTTTCATACTGCGTCAAGGCGATTTTCCGCACTGTTTTGCTGACCCGCAGTGCGGCCCAGGTGCGGGCGTCAAAAATTGGCATAGTGATCTGCGGCGCAAAGCTCCAGGTGCCCGAACCGGAGTTGAACAGGCCGGACAGCTCGTCGCTGGCGGTTCCCACCGCGGTCGTCAGTGCAATGCGGGGAAACAAGGCTGCCCGGGCCACGCCGATAAAGGCGTAGGCCCCCTTGAGCTGATGTTCCGCCGCCACAATGTCAGGTCGGTTCAGAAGCGCCTCGGAGGACAGGCCTGGAGAAATTTCTCTGAGAGGGGTAACGCTGCTCAGATCCACCGGCTGGAGATCTTCCGGCACCGGAGAGCCAGCCAGAAGATTCAATGCGTTTTGGTCCTGCGCCACCAGTTGCATAAAGCGAGCAACATCTCCCCGGGCCGCATCCACCTGAGTTTGCGCTCGGCGCAGGTCCAATTCGTTTGCGAGCCCAACTTCGTATTGCCGCCGGATTAAATCGTAGGCTCCCTGCTGCGTCTCAAGGGTGGACCGGGCCAGATTGAGGTTTTCCCGATCCGCCGCAAGTGTCAGGTAGGCCCTGGCAATCTCGGCAACCAGCGCGATCTGTGCACTGCGGCGGGCCTGCTCCGTGGCCAGGTATTCTTCCAGCGCCTGTTCTTTCAGGCTGCGTATGCGGCCAAAGAAATCGATCTCCCACGAAGTGATGCCCAGATTGACACTGAATTGCTTGGTTGTCCTCGGCTCTCCGGGGCGCGTAAGATCGGAGGAGCTCCGTTGTTTACTCCCGCTGCCCACCGCATCGACCGCGGGAAACAAGGCTGCCCGTTGAACGCCGTACAGCGAGCGCGCCCTTTCCAGATTCAGGGCCGCCAAGCGCAGATCACGGTTGTTGTTCAAGGCCGTCTCGATAATCTTTTGAAGGTGTTCGTCGATGAAGAATTCCCGCCACCTGAGCTCCGAAGCTGTCAGTGCAACAGTCGCAGCTTTGGTTTCTTTATATGCCGCACCAGTCGGCCAGGCGGCCGGCACAGGTGCTCCTGGGCGAGTGTATTTCGGAGCCATGGTGCAGCCTCCCAGCACTATGGCAATTCCAACCAGTAGAAGTAATGCGTTTTTATTCATATCAGTACGCTCCGGAGGGTTTTTGTTCAGAGCTCTTGGCTGCTTCACGCTTCTTCTGTTTACCAAAGGTCTTCTCGATCAGCACATAAAACAGCGGCGCAAACAGGACCACCAGAATAGTGCCGGTGATCATCCCACCCAGCACCGCAGTGCCGATGGCGTTCATGGCCCCAGCGCCCGCGCCCGTGTTCAAGGCCAGGGGCAGCACAGCTAAACCGGTCGTGATCGACGTCATAAGGATCGGGCGGAGCCGCAGCTTCACCGCCTGGAGCGCGGCCTCGATCAAGCCCATGCCTTGTTCGAGCCGGTCCTTGGCGAACTGGACGATCAGAATGGCGTTTTTCGTGGCCAGACCCAGGGTGTTCAGCAACCCGATCTGGAAATACACGTCACTGGGCAGCCCACGCAGCGTCGAAGCGATGAAGCCGCCGATGACCCCAAGAGGCAAGATCATCAGTACCGCGATGGGGATGTCCCATTTCCCGTACAGGGCCGCCAGAAAAAGGAAGACTACCAGGATGGAAAAGGTGTAGAGGAGGCCTGTCTGGGCAGCGGCCTGCCGCTCCTGGTAGGAAAGCCCGGTCCAGTCATAGCCTATACCCTGCGGCAGCCTCGAGACGACCTCTTCCATGGCCTGCATGGCCTCTCCGGAACTCCTGCCCGGCGCCGGCTCACCCCAGATATTCATGGATGGAAAACCATTAAATCGCTCCAGCCGGGGAGAACCGCTCGTCCAGTGGCTGGACGCAAACGATGCAAAAGGCACCATCTTCCCAGCCGTATTGCGCACGTAAAGCTTGTTCAGGTCCTTCGGCAGCATGCGGTAGGGGGCGTCCGCCTGGACGAACACCCTTTTCACCCGGCCGCCTTGAATGAAGTCATTGACATAGGCGCTGCCGAAAGCCGCCGAGATGGTGTTGTGGATCGAGGTGATGGGCATGCCCTGGGCACCCGCCTTTTCCCAGTCCACGTCAATCCGGTATTCGGGCACATCTTCCATGCCGTTGGGTCGCACTTTGACCAACATCGGGTCCTGCGCTGCCATGCCGAGGAGCTGGTTGCGAGCGTTCATCAGGGCGGCGTGCCCAACGCCGCCGCGGTCCATCAACTGGAAATCAAACCCTATGGCATTGCCCAGTTCGATGATGGAAGGCGGCGAGAAAGCGAAGACCATGGCGCTACGAATCTTCGAGAATTCCGCCATGGCCCGGCCCGCAATGGCCTTGACCCTCAAATCCGGCCGGTTTCGCAGCTTCCAATCCTTCAGCTTGGCAAACACCATGCCGTTGGTCTGCGCCCTGCCGGAAAAGCCCATGCCGGCAATCGTCATACAGGACTCAACAGCCTCTTTTTCGTTCTCCAGAAAATAACGCTGGACTTCATCCGCGACCGCCTGGGTCTGCTCGAGGGTGGCGCCCGTCGGCATGACGATCTGGGCCAGCAGGATTCCCTGGTCTTCATCCGGGAGGTAGCTCGTCGGCATTCGCATAAAAAGGAATCCCAGTCCGGCCACAATCACGATGTACACGACCACGTAACGCAGTTTCCTGGCAAGCGCATGGCCGACCAGTTTCACAAAGCCGTCCCGGAACCGGAAAAAGGCGCGGTCAAACCACACGAAAAACGGGCGCAGGAACCGGATCGCGCCTTCTGCCGCCTCGTGCCCCTTGGGCACCGGCTTAAGGATATTTGCACACAGCACCGGCGTCAGGATCAAGGCCACTGTGATCGAAAGGAACATGGCCGAGACGATGGTCACGGAGAACTGGCGGTAGATGACCCCGGTGGACCCGCTGAAGAACGCCATGGGACCAAACAAGGCCGCGAGCACCAGGAAGAAGCCGATCAGGGCACTGGTGATCTGGCCCATGGACTTGGCGGTAGCCTCCTTGGGCGAAAGCCCCTCTTCACTCATGATCCGTTCCGCGTTCTCCACCACCACGATGGTATCATCCACCAAAAGCCCGATGGCCATCACCATGGCGAACATGGTCAGCATGTTGATGGAGTACCCGAACGCCCCCAGCGCAGCACAGGTGCCCAGGAGCACGACCGGCACCGCGATGGTGGGAATCAGGGTGGCACGGATGTTCCCCATGAACAGCCACATGACCAGAAAGACCAACAGGATCGCCTGGAGCAGGGCCTTGACCGCCTGGCCAATGGCCACCCGGACAAACGGGGTGGTGTCAAAGGGATAGACAACCTTCAATCCCTGCGGAAAGTAGGAGCTCATCTCCGCCAGTTTCTTCTTGACGGCATCGGCGGTATCCAGCGCGTTGGCGCCGGGCACCTGCCGGATGGCCAGACCGGCAGCAGGTTTGCCGTTGTATTTGGCCTCGATATCGTAGTAGTCAGTCCCAAGTTCCGTCCGGCCCACATCCTTGACCCGCACGATGGATCCGTCCGGATTGACGCGCAGCGGTATGGCGGCGAACTCATCGGGGGTCTTGAGGAGGCTCTGCACAATAATGTTGGCGTTCAGGCGCTGGCCTTTTACCGCCGGCGCCCCGCCGAACTGACCGGCGGAAACCTCCACATTGTAGGCCCGCAGCGCCATAATCACATCTTCCACGGTTAGGTGGTAATCTATGAGCCTATCCGGGTTGAGCCAGATGCGCATGGCATACTGGAAGCCGAACACCTCAACCTCGCCCACGCCCTGCACGCGCGCCAGGACCTTTTCCAGGTTGGATTGCGCATAGTCCCTGATGTCAATGCCGCTCATGCTGCCGTCTTCGGAGATCAGGCCCACCATGAGCAAGTAGTTTTTTGTGGCCTTCCCGACCATGAGGCCCGATCGACGGACCACTTCCGGAAGGTTGGCCATGGCGAGCTGGAGTTTGTTCTGCACCTTGGTCCAGGCAATGTCCGGATCGGTCCCCGGGGCAAAGGTAAGCTCGATCATGGAGGTGCCGGCGGAATCGCTCGTGGCGGCCATATAGATCATCTTGTCAAGGCCGGTCATCTTCTGTTCGATGATCTGCGTGACGCTGTTCTCCACCGTCTCGGCCGAGGCGCCCGGATAAAAGGCCACAACGCGGATTGACGGTGGAGCGATGGGCGGATACTGGGATATGGGCAGGTTGTAGATGGCCAGCCCGCCCAGCAGCATAATGAAGATGGCGATGACCCACGCGAAGACCGGCCGGTCCAGGAAGAATTTTGATAACATCAGGCACCTCCGTCCGTTCGCTTTTGTGCTGGAACGTTAGGCCGTGCCTCAGACCCATGCATGGTTTTTCCCTCACTAAAAGGAACAACCTTCACAGGCATTCCGGGCCGCACCCGCTGCAACCCTTCGACAATCACCCGGTCGCCGGGAGCAAGGCCTGATGAAACGAGCCATTTGTCGCCGATGGCCCGGTCCAGCGTGAGCATCCTCTGACCGACCTTACTCTCTGCATCCACAATCAGCACGAAGGGATTCCCCTTGCGGTCGCGGGCAACCCCCTGCTGCGGGACAAGGATGGCCTGTTCGGCAATGCATTCCTGCACAACGGCCCAGATGAACATGTTCGGCAGGAGGACGTGGTCCGGATTTGGGAATACAATGCGCAGGATCACGGACCCGGTCGTCGGGTCCACAGTAACATCGCGGAATTGAAGCGTGCCTTTCAAAGGATAGAGTGTTCCGTCTTCCAAGAGCAGCTTGACTTTTCTCCGGTCTTTTCCGTTGCAGCTGAGGCGGCCGTCCTCCAGGCGTTGCTTCAATCGCAACATATCGGCGGTGGATTGGGGCACGTTCACGTAAACGGGGTCCAGTTGTTGGATGGTGGCGAGAGGAACGGGCTGATAGGCCGTCACGATGGCGCCCTCTGTCACGTTGGATCTGCCGATGCGGCCGGAGATAGGTGCGGTGATCTTTGTGTAGCCCAAATTGATACGGACCGTCTCCACTGCCGCTTCTGCCTGCTGGATGGCTGCCTCGGCTACAGCCACTGCCTCCCGGTCGCTCTCCAGCTGCGCCTCGGCGGCCCGCAGCGTTGCCTCGGCCACATTGGCATTGGTTACAGCCTGGTCTCGCTGGCTGGTGGAGACCGCTCTGACCTTAAACGCATCCTCGAATCGCCGGCGATTTGTCCTGGCAAGCTCCAGGATGGCCCGCTGCCGAGTGACGCCGGCGATGCCCGCTTCCAGCGCGGCCCGCGCCCGGTCGGCTGACTTCCGCATTACAGCGAGGTTCGCCGTTGCATTGTCGAGCGCCACCTGAAAGGGAGCGGGATCAATCTGGTAGAGCACCTGCCCTGCCTTGACATCGGAGCCTTCCATAAACAGGCGTTTCTGTATAAGGCCGCTGACCTGGGGCCGGATCTGGGCAATACGGAAGGCAGCCGTGCGGCCCGGCAGTTCAGTGGTCAGCACCACCTTCTGCGGCTTGACCGTCACTATGGCCACTTCCGGGACAGGGGGAGGCGGCTGGGATTGCGTCGACTGGTCGCAACCTCCAAGCAAAAGACCGCCTAACATGGCCACAAGAACCACAATACATCTAAAGGGTTTATAAACTGTTCCATTGAGTTGCATTAAACTTCTCCTGATAAAAATGATATAAAATAAATTTCCAAAATCCCACGGATAATCACGGATCAACCAACCCTTTTAAGAGAATATTCAGGATAACGTCCGGATCTTCCGGATAAGGGTGCCGATCAGGCGCTTCAAGCCAGAGTAAAAGAAAGGCGCTGGTAAGGCTATCAATTGCTACCGCCAGATAATATGGGTCAAGTATTTTCTTGAAGAGCCTCTTCTTTATCCCGGAGTTGAATACAGAGGCGAGGTTCTTAAGGAACTCCTCGTACATCTCCTGTATTTCTGTATCGAGCCCTGCCTTGATATTGAAGCTTGCCCCCCTGGTTTCCGCAAAATAGAGGCGTATCATGGATACGTTGGCTGTGAAAACTTCGCCCTTGGCCCTGATGTAATTACGGATTTTTTCAATCTCGTTAACCGGTTCTTCGATCGCCCGTGTAAGTGTGCTATGGAACTTCTCGGCCTGCTCCATAACCAATGCCTTGTATAGAGCTTCCTTGTTTTCAAAAAATTTATACAGGGTTCCAATGGCAAACTCGGCCTTCTCAGCGATCTCATGCATAGAGACGTTGTGATAGCCTTTTTCCGAAAAGAGATCGAGTGCAGCAGAAAATATCTCATCTCTACGTGCTATCTTTTCTCTTTCTCGTCGAGGCAATCGTTTTTGGTCCATTTTTAGCCCCCATTTTTATTCCTAACAGGAGATATTTATCAAATATTAGAACAAGACGTCGCATTATATAATAAATCGTCACGTTGTCAAGAAAAATCTTATAAAAAATTTAAAAAAGGAGAAATAAGTGGTAGTCAACAACACCATCGTGCTCATCGACTATACCAACAGGCTGCACCAGCTAGGGATGCACTTACGTGATGCAATCATCGCTGCTGGATGCACCCGTTTGAGACCTGTCCTTTTGACAGCGGCAACAACAATCCTCGGTCTTTTGCCCATGGTCACCGGCATCGCCTACAATTTTCATAAGATGGAAATCTCCTGGGTCAGTGAGTCGAGCCAGTGGTGGAGTTCCATGGCCAGCGCTGTCATCTTTGGCCTGGCCCTGGCCACAGTCTTGACCCTGGTCGTTGTTCCAACTCTCTATGCACTGATCTATACCACAACTCGAGCCACCGAGCGTGGCGTCAAACGTATCCACCGAGCCTACTGGGCCCCTTTCTATCGTATAACAGGCACTACTTCTGAGGAAGAAAAACAGCTTTGACCATCTGGCTGAAGTAAAGAACAAGAATGTACCTTCTGGTTATAGGTCAAAGCAAAATCCTACGCAAGATACAGCTGGCTAATAATATAACCTGTGTTATTATGAATACAGTAATACAACCAAGGGAATTAAATCTGGGCACAGTTCAGAAATTAACTATTTGACGGTTTAAATGTAAAATGATAGTTTTTTAGTTAACATTAATGATTGATTTAGAGATCAAATATAGAAAGGACACTGTTCATGATAGATAAAATGCCAATTACAAAAGAGGGATTGGAAAAATTACGACAGGAATTGCATACTATTATCACTACTGATCGGCCAAAAAATATCAAAGCTATTGAAGAGGCGAGAGCTCATGGGGATTTAAATGAAAATGCAGAATACCATGCAGCCAAGGAAAGGCAGTCCTTTTTAGAGGCCAAAATAAATGAGCTGGAGATGGCAATTAGCAGGTCAGAGGTTATTGAAATAAGTAATGAGCCATCAGAAAATATTATCTTTGGCTCAACCGTTGACCTAAAAAACCTTGTTAATAATCAAACGGTTGCATACCAGCTTGTTGGACCATATGAATCTAACCCTGAAGAAGGCAAAATCTCAATCACATCTCCTTTGGGAAAGGCCCTTATCGGCAATGAGGAAGGTGATTATGTAAAGTTAAAAACCCCTGGTGGTGTACAGGAATTCGAAATATTGGAAATAAATTGAAGTCTTTTTACTATTTAGCCACGAATAGACACAAATGGACACAAATGAATTCGAAAGAAAAA
>JAFDHD010000124.1 GCA_019308995.1 Deltaproteobacteria bacterium
GTCACTCGGCCAGCCTGCACCAACGCGCCAGGAACAGGGCGTAAACCTTGGCCGTCTGAATGACACTCTTGGTGTTCACCCGCTCGTTGGCGGCATGGATGTTTTCTGCGATCGGTCCGTAGCAGGTCGCGTCACCCTGACCGAAAAAATGAAACGCTCTGAGGTCGGTGGTGGCCGTGGATATATATTCCATGGCATTTTGACCGGTCAGGGCCTTGTGGCAATCGTTCAGGACCTGAAAGGCGGGCAGGTTTCGGTCAACTGTATGCCCGTCAGACCTGAACCCGTAGAAAACGATAAATGGACGGTTTTCCGCCAGCCAGGGATCGTCTTGCGCGGCTTGTTCAATGACCTGGATGATTCTTGCCTGGATCTGATCAAAAGTCGCGCCTGGATAATAAGAGAGCCGGCAGTGAAACTCGGCTTCCGCGGGCACGGTGGATGGCCAGTCCCCGCTCTTAATAATCCCGACATTAAGGTTTATGGGATGAGCGATATTCTGGTAGGCCGGGTGCTTCTCCTGGTTCATCTCGGCTTCCAGCTGTCGCAGGGCTAAGATGATGACAAAGGATTTCTCAATGGCGTTGACACCCGCGGTGGCCTCTGACACATGGCGCGGCACGCCGGAAATCATCACCTTGAACCACAGTACTCCGAGCTGACCCGTCAAGATGTTCAGGCCAAGCGGTTCGGGAATGAGAACGGCCTGGGCGTCATAACCCGCGTTGAGACAGGCTAAGGCGCCGTTGCCGCTGCACTCCTCCTCGATGACAGCCTCGATGGTCACCGGGGCCTTGAGCCCGAAGCCTGATTTTTCCACGGCCTGAAGCGCGTAGGTCATGGCAGCCACGCCGGACTTCATGTCGCCGGCACCCCGTCCATGAAGCCAGCCGTCCTTTATGAAAGGATCAAAGGGCTCAGAGTTCCATAATCTCAAAGGTTCCGGGCTAACCACATCCAGGTGTCCGTTGAAAAGGACGCTCCGGCCGCCCTGGCCGTTTGCGGGGCGAACCGCAACGACATTATAGCGGTCTTCATAACTCCAGGGCGTGGAGGCAAACCCGGGATGTTTGGCCAGATCATCAGGGTTGATCGGTATTTTGACAGGGTCCAGCGCTAGCCTGGTGAGTTCGTTCTCCATGACTTCAAGCGCGGATTTTTCATTCCCCAGGGTGCTTGCTTCAGCCACCAGCCGGGATGTAAAATCGAGTATTTCGTCGTTCAGACCGTCAACCTCATCCATGATTCGTTTTTCCCTGATATCCATCCTCATTCCCCGGGCGCGAGCATATTATTTAAGATCGCGCCAATCTTGATTTTTCCGATAATAAAGCACAGAAAGGTAGATATAACAATTCAAAAAGTCTGCCACGGAATCTACCTTATCTTTATTTCTGATGCTCGCTATCTATTTCCTAGACTGGTTTCCTGTAAATAATGGTAATAATTCAAATGGACTTTCCGTTATTTTTGAAACGACTTGTTATTGTGAGAAGCTTTAGCGACGAAGCTATTTTAACCCTTTCAATCGGAACGTATTTTTACCACTCTCTCTAAGAAAGGGCTCAGTCGGTTTTCTGAAGTGGCTGTTTGCCTGACGCCGGTTCAGCCTTGTAGGTCAGGGTGGCCTGCGAAGCGGGTCTCCCTGACAACATTAACTGGTCACACAATAGAGATTTCAGGGTGTATTTTTGTAAAATATTTTACCTTGATCGAAAATCCCCCTTACCCCCCTTTAGTAAAGGGGGGAACAAAGGAAAAAATATTTCTCACCGGAGACCGCGCCACAGGCAGTAAGAAAACTCCCCCTTTTTTAAAGGGGGATTGAGGGTGTTTTTTTCTTCTGCCTTATAAATCGTCTTAGTCACTCCTTTAGTAGCTATTGGCAAAAGAGCTTTTGGAAAAATTAGCTGAGCTTGTTAAGAGCAAAAGCCAATGGCTCGCAATGACAAGCTACAAGATATTTTAATCATCTAATTTTGGGACATAACACTGGAGGTTCTTTATGGTAACCAGGAAATATTCAGGAGTTCTATGTTAAGGCTGGCTGGCTTGTTATTTTCTGATGTCGAATAGTTTGTCTTTTGGACATGATTTTGGTAAGCTGATTCATTCTGAGCCGATTTTTTCATATCCATCGGTAGTTTTACATGATGCAGAAACAAGAGAGCTGTTGAGATATGACAGGGGTTGAGAAATCCAACGGTGGCAACGGTTGGAAAATAATGCTGGCGGTCGTCTTTCTATTGCTCCTGGGTGCGGCTGCGGGCGCTTACTGGCATTTCTTCATGCGCGGCATCGTCTCTATCAATGACGCCCGTTTTGACGGCGAGCTGCTTGATTTGGCGCCGCAAATAGGCGGTATTCTCACCGAAGTCCGTGTCAGGGAAGGTGACCATGTGCGTCAGGGCCAGGTATTATTTGTGCTGGACAAGAGATCGCTCAAAGCTGCTATGGTCGGGGCTGAGGCGGCGGTCAATTCTGCAGCCGCCGCGCTGGCCGTTGCTGAGGCCCAGTATAAAAAAGGCGTCCACGGACCGCGCCGCCTAGAGATTGGCATTGCCGAAACGGCGAAGCAGCAGGCCGAAGTGGCAACCAGGCTGGCTGCGGCGGAATGGACCCGTGTCAGGGCCCTCCATGACGGACGCGTCATGACCGCATCGAATAAAGACAAGATACGAACGGCGTGGGAAGCGGCAAAGCATGTTGAGAAAGAGGCACGGCTTCGTCTGAAACTGCTCCGGGAGGGAACACGCGCCGAAGACCTCGCCGCGGCCAGGGCTAACATTGAATTGAGGAAGGCGCAGCTGGCTTCGGCTAACGCCGCCTTACGCCTGGCCCAGATCAATCTTGACCGGGCCGAGGTGTGCGCCACCTTTGATGGTGTCGTGGTCCGACGATGGCAGAACACAGGCGCGATTGTCTCGGCGGGCAGGCCCATTCTGACAATCCTGAATCCGTCCAGTCTGCATGTGGCCGCGAATATTGAAGAGAAATACTTAAGCGAGATCGCCGTTGGAGACAGGGTTGATATTTCGGTGGACGCCTATCCTCATCTGAACCTTACGGGTCGCGTGGAAAAAATTCTGCGGGCCACCAATTCCCGGTTCAGCCTCATCCCGGCCGAAGGAGTCAGCGGGACCTATATCAAGGTGGCGCAGCGCGTGCCCATTCGCATTGCGGTCGAATCCTGCCCCGACCTGTCTCTGGGCCCGGGTCTTTCCGTGGAGATCCGTATCCACACTTCCAGGGACAGGGTGTCCTCTGGGGCTGTGGCCGCAGATCATGAATAATTCTCCCGATTCTGACATTTATCGCTGGTTTGTGCTCGGCATCGTCATGGTGGGCACGCTTTCTGTCATGTTGAATTCCAGCATTGTCAACGTGGCTCTGCCGCACATGATGAGTGCTTTTAGTGTCAACCGCAACCAGATTGAGTGGGTTTCGACTGGATTCATGCTGGCCGGCGCCGTGGCTATGCCGGCGGTGGGCTGGGGGGTGGGACGCCTGGGCCACAAGAACCTTTACCTTGGGGCCCTGGCCCTGTTTACCTTCGGCTCCGTGGCCTGCGCCTTTGCCTGGAGCTACAATGCCTTGATCGTGGCGCGGGTGATTACGGCCGTTGGCGCCGGCGCCCTCCAGCCGGTGAGCATGGCTATGGTGGCGGATTTGTTTGAACCCCATGAACGTGGCAAAGCCCTCGGAATTTGGGGAACCGGCGTCATGATCGGCCCGGCGTTTGGCCCGACTCTGGGCGGCTATCTGACCGAATGGTTCGGCTGGCGGGCTATCTTTTCGGTCAACCTCCCCATCGGACTGGTGACCTTGCTGGTTGGAGCGGCCATCATTAAAAGCGATAGATCGGTGCCGCGCCTGCGCCTCCCATTTGACTGGTGGGGGTTTTTCTTCCTGTCCATGGCCTTGGTCAGCGGGCTCCTGGCCCTTTCCAAGGGACAGGAAAAAGGCTGGGGGTCAACCTATATTCTGACCTGCTTTGCCTTAACCATCATCGGACTGACCTTATTCGCGGCCATCGAAAGCGCGATTAAGCATCCCCTTCTGGACTTGTCCCTCTTCCGCTACTTCAATTACTCGCTCAGCATGATCCTGGGAGTCTTTCGGTCGGTGGGCCTTTTTGGCGGGTTATTCCTGCTTCCGATTTTTCTTCAAAATCTCGCCGGGTATACTGTCATTCAGGCCGGATTATGGGTGATGCCCGCCGGGATTGTGATCGGCGTTGTGATGCCTCTGGCCGGATGGATGGCTGACCATTACAGCCCGCGCTGGCTGGTGACTTTTGGCACGGCTGTCGCCGGTTTTGCTTTAATCATGTATGGATACCTCGATCCCCTTTCAGGCGCAGGTATGATCATCGGCTGGCAGGTGGTGCGCGGCGTGGGCCTGGCCTTGATGATGGCGCCACTTATCACCGTGGCTATTAACTCGGTACCCCCGAACAAAGTGGCCGAAGCCTCCAGCTTTCTCAACGTGGGCCAGCGAGTAGGCGGTTCGTTTGGGATTGCGTTGCTCAATACCTATGTCACCAATTCCATTATCGGCCACAGCGCGCGTCTTGGTGAACTTATGGGCATGCGCTCAGAGGTGTTTCATTACTTCACCCTCCATGTCTCACAGGCGCTCTCCAGGCATATGCAAGGGATGCCTTCAACCGATTCTGCGAGGGAGGTGATGACCTCCATGGTGCTCAGGCACGCTCCCGGTCTGCCAGCGGGTGAATATGGACAGGGGCTGCTCCTGTCATTGAACGCGATCTTCCACCGGGCCAGCGTGATGGGATTCGACAATGGGTTTGTACTTGCCGGCTTGATCGTGTTGGCCGGGGTTCCTCTGTGCCTGCTGTTAAAGCCGGGCTGGTACCAGGAGAGCGGCAGCCAGGTCAGCGAGTCAGGAAAATTCTTAGGAGGATGAACCTGAGAATGCATTTTGAGGCCGCAGCTCAATGTCATTCATGTCAGGCCGCGGGGAATCGCTTTTCCCTTGACATCTTTTTTTAAACGGAATTAGACATACACATATCTCAAAAAGAGGGGATTAACAGTCGTTGTAAAGATGGTCTTGAGGTATTAAGCGGTTGAGGGATCAACCACAAAGGCAGGTAGCCTAAATCCAATTAGGTGGACGGCTGCTATTTGAAACCGGATTCCTGTCCTAATCTAAAAGGAGAATCAAAATGGGAGAGCGCCTTAAGGATAAAATAGCGATTGTTGTTGGAGCGGGTCAGACCCCGGGCGATACGATTGGGAATGGCAGAGCCATTGCAGTGCTTTTTGCGCGCCAGGGCGCCAAGGTTATGCTGGTTGATCGCCGTCTGGATTCCGCGTTTAAGACAAAGGCCATGATTGACGAGGAAGGCGGGGAGTCTTTTGCTTTTGAAGCAGATATTACGAAGATTGAGGATTGCCAGGGCCTGGTCGAGAAATGTGTCGAAGTTCACGGCCGGATTGATGTGCTTGTAAATAACGTCGGCATCGGTCAGGGGGACAGAGGGCCGGTCAAGCTCACCGAGGAGGTCTGGGACAGAATTTTCAATGTGAACCTGAAGGGAATGTTTCTGACGTGTAAGTTCGCCCTGCCCGTGATGGAGAGGCAGGGGAGCGGTTCCATTGTCAATAGCTCTTCTGTGGCCGCCGTTGCTAACTCACCCATGCTGGCCTACAAGGCCTCAAAGGCCGGGGTGAACGCCTTAACTCATTTGATCGCCATGCGGTATGCCAGAAAGGGGATCCGCGCCAATGTAGTCATGCCAGGGCTGATGAATACCCCTATTGCCATTGAAGGCACCACCCAGGCTCTGGGCATTGATAAGGAAGAATTGATCAGGACGAGAAATGATCAGGTTCCTTTGAAAGGGGGCATGGGAGACGCCTGGGATACCGCATATGCAGTGCTTTTCCTGGCGTCTGATGAAGCGAAATATATTACATCGGTCGTTCTGCCGGTAGATGGAGGGCTGAGCGGTAAAATCGGAAGATAAAACAAACGAGTGTATTTGAACAGGATGGAGACTCATGGATAGAAAGAGGTTTATAGTCGAAATCGGCACGGGCATTGATATACATGGCGAGGACGTCACCGAGGCGGCCTGCCGCGCTGTCAGGGACGCCGTATCCAGAAGCTGCCTGTGCGGGCTGATGGAAATCCTCAAGATCGAGAACCCAGATCAGATCGAAGTCGAGGTTCTGGTGGCTTCACCCAGACCGGATGAGGTTGATCTGAATAAGGTTATGGCCGCGGTTCCCATCGGCCGTAAAAAAGCGCGGGCCGTGCCAGGGGGGCTGATGGCCCAGGGCTTATGCGTGCCCGAGTTTGCGCCGGAGTGTGATCAGATTGTCGTGGCCAACGCCGCGGTAACCGTGTTCGTGAATCAATAGAGGAGTTATCTTTCAACCTCGCTATGTAATATTGGTTCATCTTTTTTATGATCTCTCATTCTTATTAGAGGAATCATCCATTCATGTGGCAATCTAGAAGGGATTCGTATATAAGGTACTGACACAAAATTTTCAAATCACCTTAAAGACCATGTCCTTTCTAGCCTTATCACTGATTCTTGTTGCCGCTGTTCTGCACGCCCTCTGGAATTTCACGACCAAGACAGCGTCCGGGAATTTGAATGTAGTTTTCCTCGGCTTATGGCTGGCCAGCCTTGTCTGCTTTCCTGTTGTTTTAATTTTTTTCTGGTCAGATATTGATCTGGCCTCCAGCTATCCTTTCATCCTGGCTACAGGCATCATACACGCTTTTTATTTTTTCGGTTTATCCAAAGCCTATGAATACGGCGATATCTCGACTGTCTATCCCGTAGCGCGCGGTATTGGCGTGGCCGGAACAGCCGTACTGGCCAGGGTACTGCTTCAAGAAGATATATCATTACCCGGCTTTCTGGGAATCACACTCATCTGCCTTGGGATCGTTCTGATAGGGCTCAAGACTTCCCAAGAGCAGCATCATTACAAAAGCCTGTTCATCGCGGCGTTTGTGGGCTTGACGATTGGAGGCTATTCGATTGTTGACAAGCAGGCGGTTCAATTAATCAATCCGATTGCATACATATTTGGTCAGTTTTTCCTGGCGGCTGTTTTTTTAACGCCTTATATATTAATAAGAAGCCGCGCTGATCTGCTCCCGGCCTGGCGTCATTACAAGAAATATATTTTTATAATCGGGCTCGGTTCAATGGGGACCTATTTAATTATCCTTTTTACTTTTCAAATAGCTCATGTTAGTTATGTGGTCGCGGTAAGAGAATCGTCTGTTGTGGTTGGGGCGCTCTTGGGCTTTAAATTCCTTCATGAAAAGTATACCCTGAAAAAACTGGCCGGTATTTCGATCATAGTCCTGGCGTTAGTGATCATTAAAATGGCCTGAAGGCTCAGGCTTAGGAGAAGTCGAGGAACCCCCATGCTCTGGCCTTAAAGGCCAGGCATGACATTAGTAAGGTTTACAAAGAGCCTTTGATGAATTATCCGTCTGAGCCTCCAGGCTTTCTGGAGAAGGAAACTATGGACAACATTGAGGAACTGATGACCCAACTGGATGCTCTCTTTCACCCTGAATCAGTGGCTGTGGTGGGCGTGCCCAGGGGGATGAAAACTGGCAAACTTTTTCTCATGGCCCTTCTGGACCAGGGGTTCCCGGGCCCCATCTATCCCGTTCACCCGGAGGCCAAAGAGATTGATGGGCTCAAGGCCTTTCCCACCGTCTCAGACATCCCCGGACCGGTGGACCTGGCCATCGTGCTCATTCCGCATCATCAATCCCTCGCCGTTATCAAAGATTGCGCGGCCAAAGGCGTTAAGGGGGTGGTGCTCTTTACAGCCGGCTACAAAGAAACCGGCACCGAAGAAGGGGCGGCCCTGGAAGAGGAGCTGGTGCGGGTGGCCCGGTCCGCGGGGATGAGGCTCATCGGGCCGAATTGCATGGGGCTTTATGCTCCAAAATCAGGACTAGCCTTTTTCCCTCAGCTTTCCAAAGAACCCGGGCCTGTGGGCATTATTTCTCACAGCGGCTCCCTGGCTAATATATTGGCCCGTACAGCCACCCAGAGGGGAATTCGTTTCAGCAAGGCCGTCAGCCTGGGAAATGAATGCGATCTTACGATTGCGGATTTTCTGGTCTACCTGGGCAACGATCCTGAAACCCGGCTCATCGGGGCCTATCTGGAAGGCATCAAAAACGGTCCGTTTTTCCTCGAAGCCCTGAGAAAGGCCTCTCTCAAGAAGCCGGTCATTCTGTGGAAGGTCGGGTTTACACCGGAAGGCAGCCGGGCCGCGTCCTCCCATACCGGGGCCCTGGCAGGCTCATGGGAGGTATGGGAAGGCGTGGTGCGCCAGGGCGGAGCCATACCGGTCGTGGGTTTCGAGGCCTGGATGGATACGCTCATGGGCTTCTCTTTCCTCACGGATCGCCTCGGTGACAGCCTGGCCGTCATCTCCGGCCCCGGCGGGCTGGCCGTATCCGCGGCCGAGGCCTGCGGCACGGTCGGGCTCAGATTGGCGGAACTCACGCC
>JAFDHD010000125.1 GCA_019308995.1 Deltaproteobacteria bacterium
GACACGCCGCAGCAGTCGAACAGACCCAGGGGATAAGCGATCATTGGCGCGGCCTTGATCTGCTCTTCAGTCACGGCCCGACGAAGGTGAGCCTTTGGATTCAGCGCGCCATTGGCGTGGCTTTTGGCTGAAACGTGGGCGATGGCGTCCTTGATTTTTTCCATGGGGATGTTGTATTTGGCCGCGTAGGCTGTAGCCAGGAGGGCGAAGCTGCCAGGCGCCGTGGCGTTGGGGCCGATAGTCGAGCCCAGGACACCCATGGCGCCGCTGGCAGGCAGGCCGCCGTATCCGGTATCCTTGAGCTTTTCCACACCCAGGGCCAGTACGATGTCGTATATTCCGGCCGCCACGGAATAACAGGCGGCTCGAAAGGCCTCGGTTGCCGTAGCGCAGTAGTTTTCGACGCGGGTAACCGGGATGTAAGGCAGTTTCAAGGTATTGGACAGCGGTATGGTCGCCTTACCCACGTTGACCTCGTCAAAGTGGGTCCCGAAGTAGGCTGCCTGGATTTCCTTTTTTTCAATACCGGTGTCTTCCAGGCATTCCACAAAGGCCTCAACCATCAGGTCTTCAGCGCTAGACTCCCAGCGTTCCCCGAAACGGGTGCAGCCCATACCGACAATAGCCACTCGGTTGCTGATTCCTATCGTCATATTACTTTACCTCCTTCTTTGGGACGGCTTTCCAAAAATACCTGGAAATGTCCCGCTTGGGATCATAGGTTCTGCGGCGAAAGCTCATTTCCATCTCCATGCCCACCGACAGGGAATCCAGATCGCAATCCGTAAAATCGAATTGATACCGGCCCCCTGCCTCGAATTCCACGGTTCCGTAAATGGCTGGCGGGTCGTTGGACGCCGCCAGGTTGTCTCCGGTGTAATTGAAAATCCTGGCCGTTTTATCTGAAAGGAGGAAGTCCTCCATCTTATCAATCGCTCCACACTCCGGATTGACACACACACGTTGAGGCGGAAACTGGACGGTTCCACAGGCGAGGCACCGGCTGCCCCACAAACCATAAATAGCCCTGCGCTTGCGCCAGTCAAAGGACCAGCGCGTCCAGACGTCCTCTTCGGCGCGCGGGCCGAGCTCCGCAGGTATAATATCCCGCCAGACGAGGTACTTGGTGTATTTGTCCAGAGCAGTCTTGTCGGCAAGATACCCGGAAATCCCCCGAGCGTGTTTGGCCCCGGTAATCTTATCCGTGGCCCTGAACCAGATGATATCGCTGCCGCTGCCAAAACTGATGACCATAATATTATCACCAGGGTTGGCGTCTTCCAAGGCATGGGCCAGGACAACCATGGTCTGGGCCGCGCCGGAATCACCGACCTCGGTAAGCAGATTGTTCGGGTCCATCTCCGAGGCAATCCCCAGGATTTTATTCAGCTTCTTGCGCTCGGCGCCGTAATGGCAGGGGTAGATCACCTTAGAGAAATCTTCTATTTTGAGCGAATATTTATCCAGGAAGCCTTTGAGGGTGCCTGGGATGATGTGCTCAAAGCCCAGATCACGAATCCAGCGATCTTCCCACTGACGGTCGTATTTAGCAAACTGACCCCGGAAGTGATCCACAAAGTCGAAGCTTGTGGAAAATGAACCCTTGAACTCGGCGATCACGTTTTCGTTGCCCACCAGGAAGGCCGCGGCTGCGTCGCCAAATATCATTTCCTGGGGCGAGGCCGGTTTGCCCAAACGGCATTCAGCCGCACAGGCGATCATATTCTTAACGGCCTTAGCCTCAACCGCCTCCAAAGCGGCAAGCAGCGCCGTTGTCGAACATTTGAGTCCGCCGGAAAAGTCTGCCGTGCGAATCTGATCACCCAGAGACAAGGCAGATGAGACAATGCCTGCGTTCTGCCTTTCCTTAAAAGGCATGGTAGTTGAAGCAAAGTAAATACCACCCACATCATTACGGTCCTGTCCGCGCAGACAGTCAATCCCGGCGGCCACGGCCATGGTGATGCTGTCTTCGTCAAAGTTGGCTACGGCTTTTTCGCCTCTGGCGTTGGTAATAGTGGCCGGGTTGAGCCAACCCATGGCGTCATAGATCATCATGCGGTTCATTCGATACCGCGGTACATATCCACCGTAAGAGCAGATTCCAACCATTTAACCCTCCTTCGGTTCTGTGTTAGTTTGTCCCTATCTTAGAGTAAACCGGCTCCTTCTTAATCCAGGCCGAAGCCCGGTTGATCTCAACTTACTTCTACTTTCAGCAGGCGACCTAAGCTTTGGACCGTATCTCTTTTAAAGCACATCAGTTCACTAAACTCCCCGCACCAGCTCTAAAACTAAAGCAGCCAGGTTACCCATGATAATTATTATTTCAATTCTACCACTCTTTCAATCAATAGCAAAGCCTCTTGCGTTTTTTTGAGTGGGAAAGGGAACATACATCGTATCCCCCTGGTCAAGCTTTGGATATTGGGTCGGGGTAGTATGAAAGAGCTCCGTGCTTGGCAGGAGCGATGGTTGAGCAAGGCCCGGGCCAGGGCCGCTTGAAAACCCTTTACATGTGGTTATAATTTTAAGAAGCGGTTTAAGACTGTACTTCCGGTGTGGAACCGTCATTTTATGAAGAAAAATCCGGCCTGAATGGGGGGAAAAGAATATGTCGCCGAAATCTCAGCAGGAGGAAGCCCAGCGCAAGGTCTTGATTGCCATGGACGGTTCGCGATTCGCGTCGCACGCCGTGGATTACACGGTAAATATGAGCCGTTTCATCCCGGACCTGCACATCGTTTTGCTTCACGTTCTGCCGTCTATGCCGCCTTATCTTGAGGAGGGCGCACGGACCAACAAGGGCATGCGTGACAAACTCAGAAGACTCAAAGAGGTCAACCAGGCCGAGGGCGAGAAGGTCCTGGAAAAGGCCAAGACCCAACTGGTCGCGGCTCATGTTCCTGCGGAGCGCATCCAGAAAAAGCTGGCGCCTCGACGCACCGGCCTGGCCAAGGACATCATCAATGAGGCCGAGCGGGGCATGTATGACGCCTTGCTGGTGGGCCGGCGAGGCCTGACCGGGGCGCAGGAGCTGTTCATGGGCTCAGTCTCCAGCCAGCTGGTGCAGCACGCCACCAATGTGCCGCTGTGGGTTATTGACCATCAGGTCCCCAGGCCCAGGGTGATGGTGGCTATTGATGGTTCGGAGTCGAGCCTCAAGGCCGTGGATCATGTGGCCTTCATACTCGGGGGCAATCCTGAGGCAGAGATCCATTTTTTGCACGTCGTTCCGAAACTGCAGAACGTGTGTTCGATTGACCTCGACGAGATGGGCGAGACGCTAAAGGATATTGAAGGTGAACTCGAAATGCTGGAACAAGACCTGATCCAGGGAAACCAGGCCTGCCTGGACGACTTCACCCCGCGCGCCACCCAGATCCTGCGCCAGGCCGGTTTTTCCGCGGACCGCATCACGTTCGAGGATCGAGAGATCGTGCTGGGTATTGCCCGGACCATCCTCAAGGCCGCGCAGGAAGGTGGATACGGGACCATTGTTTTAGGGCGTCGAGGCCTGGGCCGTTCTCATTTCCTGGGCAGCGTGAGCGACCGCGTCATCCGGCAAGCCGAAGGCCAGGCCATCTGGGTGGTCGGTTGAGAGGCTGGCGCTTGAACCTGGCAGGGGAACCCTAATCAGCAGGCCAGGCTCTTTGATGAAAATACGGCCCTGAGCCGGACCTGTTCATCATTCATTTTTATTACCTCTTGATATCATGATGCAATTCACTCGCGAGGAGCGTCAGCGACAACGCCATCCCGATGTTTTCAGTTGTAGGTCAGGTTGCCTGCGAAGCGGGTCTCCCAGACAATATTTTCTTTATTTTTTTTTGATGAAGGGGTTGACAAGGCAGGTTTTCCAGAAAATAATTTGAATGATAATAGTTATTAATCACGGTCTGAGATGATTTATAGCCGTAAATTAAAAATGACCCCCCAGCGTCAGGCCATCATAAAGTGCCTGAGGCAGAGTAAAAGCCACCCCACCGCGGATGAAGTTTTTCAGACCGTGCGGAGGCAGCTGCCTCGCATCAGCCTGGGGACCGTGTACCGCAACCTGGAGCTTCTGACTGAAAACGGTTTCATAAAAAAATACGAACAGGGAGGCAGCCTGAGGAGATACGAAGGGAACCTGGATAAGCATTTTCATATCAGATGTGTCTCCTGCGGGCGGCTGGATGATGCTCCGATTGAACCGTTTGATTTCCTGGAGAATTCTCTTCAGGGAGTGAGTGACTACCAAATCCTTGGCTGCCAAGTGGTATTTGAAGGGCTCTGCCCGGACTGTCAGGCCAGGGGTTCATCCTGACCGGGTTTAAACTAAAATGGCCTCTGGCTATGGAAATGGAAATTTCATCAATATTAAATTGAAGTATGAAGGGAAACCCTAACTCATTAAAATCTGGAGGTAAAAAATGGGAAGGTTAACAGGCACGGAAACTGAAAAGAACATTTTGACTGCTTTTGCCGGGGAGTCTCAGGCCCGCAATCGCTACACCTACTTTGCCAGTCAGGCCAGGAAAGACGAATTTATGCAGATAGCCAATATCTTTGAAGAAACGGCCAACCAGGAGAAGGAGCATGCCAAGAGGCTCTTTAAGCTGCTGGAGGGTGGAGAGGTTGAGGTCCAGGCGGCTTTTCCGGCCGGGGTCATTGGCTCCACGGCTGAGAACCTCAAGGCCTCTGCTGCCGGTGAAAATTATGAATGGACAGAAATGTATCCTTCTTTTGCTAAAAAGGCTAATGAGGAGGGTTTTGAGGACGTGGCTGCCATTTTCACGAGTATCGCGAAGGCCGAGAAGCAGCATGAGAAGCGGTACAACGACCTGCTTCGAAATGTTGAGGCGGGTCAGGTCTTTAAGAGAGACAAGCCGGTAGTCTGGCGCTGCCTGAACTGTGGGTATCTACATGAAGGTGAAGAAGCGCCGGAAGTCTGCCCGGCTTGCGCTCATCCCCAGGCTTATTTCGAACTGCTGGGCGAGAATTATTAGGCCTTTAACCAGGGCTGTGAAGCTAGAACAGCTGGGCCGCGGTGCGGCTTAGAACAAAGGAGGTACGAACGTGGCTGAAAAATTACAGATTTACAAGTGTGAGAAGTGTGGAAACATCGTGGAGGTGCTTCACGCAGGCAAGGGCGAACTGGTTTGCTGCGGAGAACCCATGAAGCTTTATGCCGAAAATACGGTTGACGCGGCCAGGGAGAAGCATGTGCCTGTCATTGAGAAGATCGAAGGCGGCTTCAAGGTCAAGGTTGGCAGCGTGGCTCACCCCATGGAGGAGAAGCACTATATCGAATGGATTCAGGCCGTGGCCGACGGAAAGACTTATCGTTGCTTCCTGAACCCCGGGGACGCCCCTGAAGCAAAGTTCATGATTGACGCAAGGCAGATTACCGCCAGGGAGTACTGCAACCTGCACGGCCTGTGGAAGGCGTAACCGGCGTAACCGGCCTAACCGGCGTAACCGGGCTTAACCGGCTTAGCCGGCGTAACCGGGCTTAAAGCCAGGCTTATTTTAGAGGGCCGAAGCCGCGGTGTTCAGTTGTTTCAAGCGATTCGGCCCTCCTTTCATGAGGTAGATTCATAATAAACTGCTTTCGAAAAAGGGTGACGGCTGTCATAATAAATCCGACTCTGATAAGGCTTGATTTTTTATAGCTTCGTAGTTAAGTTTACTTTGTAAAGATAAAACGGAGGTGGCTGAAGATGTATTCCGAAACAGTTAAGGATCATTTTAAAAATCCCAGAAATGTCGGGGAGATTAAAGATGCAGACGGCGTGGGCGAAGTAGGCAACCCTGTCTGCGGAGATATTATGACCATCTTCCTCAAGGTCGAGCAAGACCGGATTGAGGATATCAAGTTCCTGACCTTTGGCTGCGGCGCGGCCATCGCCGTCTCCAGCATGCTAACTGAGATGGCCAAAGGCAAGACCCTGGAAGAGGCCAAAAAGATCACCAACAAGGATGTGGCCCAGGCCCTGGAAGATCTGCCCAAGAACAAGCTGCACTGCTCGAACCTGGGAGCGGATGCGCTACAGATGGCCATCAAGGATTACGAAGACAGAAAGACGGGCAAGGTGCGGGTCAAACCCGAGGCAGAGAAACACGAACATACCCACGGCGACACATGCTACTGTCCGTATTGCGACGCCGAGCTGCCTTCTGATATTGAGGAGAAGCCTTTCTGTGCTAACTGCGGCCAGGCCGTTGAGCTGGAACATTGAGGTTTTTTAACAAAGAGGTCCTGCAATGAATATTATCAATCTGGACTATATCTCGTCCAATCCGCTCCTGCCTGAAGTGGCGGGGGCCATGATCGAGGCCATCAAGAAGAACTATGGCAACCCTTCAAGCCCTCACCGGCTGGGCGATCAGGCCACCGCAGCCCTGGAGGGGGCCCGGGAGTCTGTGGCCCGCTTGATCAACACCGCCTCGCCAGGCGAGGTTATCTTCACCTCCAGCGGCAGCGAATCCATTAACCATGCCCTCAAGGGCGTTGCCTGGGCCAAGGCGGACAAAGGCAGGCATATTGTCACCTCCAATGTTGAGCACAACGCCGTCTTGAAATCCCTGCGCCGTTTGACTCATCTGGGTTATCAGGTCACCTCGGTTCCGGTGGACGAATACGGCCGTGTCAATCCGGAGGACGTGGCGCGCGCCATCACCAGTGAAACAACCCTCGTATCCATCATGCATGGCAACAATGAAATCGGCACCATCCAACCGATTAAGGAAATCGCTGAGATCACAAAAGAAAAAAAGGTCATTTTTCATACGGACGCCGTGGCTTCGGTCGGGGCCGTTTCCATTGATGTCCAGGACCTGGGGGTGGACCTGCTCAGCTTCTCCGCCAACCAGTTCTACGGGCCTTCAGGCGTGGGCGGCCTCTATATCCGCCGCGGCACCGGACTCTGGTCCCTCATTGACGGCGGCGCTCAGGAAAACAACAAACGGGCTGGCACTGAAAACCTGATCGGCGTCATTGGCGCTGGTGTCGCCGCCGACCTGGCTCTTCGGGATATGGAGCGCCGTATCCGGCATTCTAAAATCCTGAAGGAGAAATTGCTCCAGGGCCTCAATGAAAGGATTGAGGACATCAGTATCAACGGCCACCCGGAATTCTCCCTGCCCAACCTCGTCTCGGTCTCCATAAAATATATCGAAGGGGAAAGCATTGTCCTGATGCTGGACGAGGAAGGCGTCTATGTTTCGACCAGGTCGGCCTGCGCCTCAGGCTCTCTGCGGGCCTCTCACGTCCTTGTCTCCATCGGTGTGGACTTTGCCGATGCCCAGGGCACTCTGATCCTGAGCTTTGGACAGGAGACCTCGGAGGCGGATATTGACCGGTTCCTGGAAGTGCTGGCCAAGGTGACGGCCACCCTGCGGAATATGTCGCCCCTTTACCGGCAGGCCAAGAGAGCCTAGGGGATCAAGTTAACATTGCAGCTTCGGCTTAAAGGCAGAATTGACTCCTGCCTTGAACCTCTAATATAATGGCTTTAAATCTATTTACATTTCAGGCAATTCATACCTTCGGGGCGTCAGACCCCGTTCTGAATCAGACTGCCATAACATAAGGAGACTAAAATAATGGACAGGTATGTTTGCGAAATTTGCGGCTATGTGTACGATCCTGCTGAAGGCGATCCAGACAACGACATTCCCGCGGGAACAAAGTTTGAGGACATTCCAGATGACTGGACCTGCCCGGTGTGCGGGGCCTCAAAGGATGAATTTGAAAAAGAATAATTCATTCCCAGGGAGAAAATGGTATAAGTAAAGATAACAAACTGTTAAGCCAGGCCAAAAACATAAGGCACGCCTGGCAGGGCAGGGTTAAGGAGAACGAGTGATGCTTTATGGGTTCAACGCCGCCGAGGTCTTTGACATAGCCATCGCGATTGAGGAGAACGGGAAAATCTTTTACGATAAAGCTCAGGATAAAGTTGAGGACCCTGAAGTAAAGGAGTTGTTCAAATCTCTGGCCCTGGAGGAGGTTCAGCATCATGAGTTTTTCATGGCGCTTAAGACCAAGCTGCCGCCGGCGGCCGCAGATCAAACGATCTGGGACCCGGAAAACGAGAGCAATCAGTATCTGAACATGATGGCCGGGATGCATGTCTTCCGGACGGATGAAGACGTGGACCGACGGTTGGCGAGCATTGCCAGTGCGGAAGACGCCCTGAAACTGGCCATCCAGTTTGAAAAGGATTCCATCGTTTTCTTTCTGACCATGAAGGATAAAACAGAAGAGGCCCAGGGACGAAACATGATTGACCAGCTTGTCAAGGAGGAGCTGACTCATCACAAGCGGCTGTCTTTGCAGCTGGTCAACCTGAAGAAATAAGGCCTGCCCGTTTTCCAGGCCGCACCATGCTTGAGCATGTCCTTCCATTTAAGCCTCTTCAAAAAAATCTGTGGGTGAACGGTTAAGCCCATTCAGGATAACAAACTGTTTTTTCATAGAAAATTATACGTCAGGAGCAAATATTTTTTAGTCTCAGATGATAANNGGTGCGATGAGAATGGGCCTCTAAAAAGCTCGTCGGAATTGCGCCGCCGTAAATCGGCCGGTGCTCCGGAGATAAAAATATAGTTTGACAACCCACAGATTTTTTCAAAGAACCAAAAGAGGAGTAGTAATGGCAAAAACGGTCAAGATTTATTCCAGCCCCACCTGCCCATACTGCCGCAAGACCAAGGAGTTCCTGACCGAAAAAGGCGTCGCCTTCGATGATTACGATGTCACCGCGGACCAGGACGCCCTGGAAGAGATGAAGAAAATTTCTGGCAGTGCTCGAAGCATTCCGGTGATATCCGTGGATGACATAGTCATGGTTGGTTTTGATCAACCCCGCCTTGAAGAAGTCCTGGATTTATTCAGGTAAAACCGGAAAAACCGATCTGGCCAAAGGAAGCCGTGCATGTTCGGCCTTTGATCTCAGGGGTGATTCGTGAGCGGATCAGCTAAAACAGGAACAGCCGCTGGTGTGAATGGAGCCATCTCTCAAAGAGAAGAAAAGGACGAACTGATTATTCTCAAGGGAGCGGTGGAGAGTGCCGGTGAGGCCTTTGTAACCATTGATGAAAACCATAAGATCGTCTTTTACAACCGCGCCGCAGAAATAACTTTTGGATACCCCTCCGAAGAGGTTATGGGGCAGGATTTAAACAAAATTCTGGGCCCCACCTGCCCCGAGAATCATGATCAGGCGGTGCAGCGGTATATCAAGGCCAGAGAGCCGAAGCTGATCGGACACGCCTCGGAGCTGACCGCCAGCCGCAAAAACGGGGAAACCTTTCCCGCTCTGATTTCTTTCTCTGTGGCTCACGTTCAGGACCGCTTGTTTTTTACCGCCATTGTCAGGGATTTGACCGAAAGAAAGGCCATCGAGGAGAAAGTGCGCCGCGCCGAGCAGCTGGCCGCGCTGGGTCAGGTCGTGGCCGAGGTGACTCATGAGATTAAAAATCCCCTGATGATGATCGGCGGCTTTGCCCGGCAGTTGATAAAGCAGGCGGACAGGGAAGAGGACCTGAAAAAATTAAACATCATCACCAAGGAAGTGAGCCGGCTGGAAGCGCTTCTTAAGGAGCTCAATGACCTTTACCTGCATCGAGCCTTGAGTCTTGAAGAGGTTGATATCAACGAACTGCTCCGGGAAACATGCGCCTTGACCGAACAAAGTTATAAAAACAAAGGGCTCACGGTGGTGAAGGACCTCATGCCCGCACCGGCGCTGGTCAAGGGTGATCGAGGCAGATTGCAGCAGGTTTTTCTTAACCTGGTCAAGAACAGCATCGAGGCCATGGAAGAGAAAGGCACGCTCTTGATCCGGTCTCTACTTTCTGAAGATAAAATTGAAGTCACCATTGCCGACACCGGGCCGGGCATACCCGAGGAAGATATTGACAAGGTCCTGACGCCTTTCTTTACCACCAAGAGCCAGGGGACCGGGCTCGGTCTGCCTGTCTCGAAAAAGATCGTGGAGGAGCATCAAGGCGGCTCTTTTTTTCTAACCAGCCGCAAAGGCCGGGGCACTGAAGTCAAGATAACTATGCCTGTCTTTGCCTCTGAAAAGGATAAGGCCAGCTAATTTATTTTCGGGCTGTCCCAGATAAAGGTAGAAAATTAAATTAAGGTATACAAACTATATTAGATTATGTTATACTTGACAAAAATTATAATACAATACATTGTTGAAATGAGGGGGAAGGGGGGAGAGCTATTATGCCTACTGTTTATGATGTAGCAGATTATTTTCTGTGGAAGGCATCAGAAACGGGCGAGCTTTTAACAAACCTTAAGTTACAGAAGCTAGTATTTTATGCTCAAGCCTTTCATTTGGCGGTTTTTGACAAACCCTTATTTCAGGATGACTTTGAGGCATGGGTATATGGCCCGGTTTGCCCCACTCTTTATCGTGAATATAAAGAATTTGGCTGGAATCCCATTTGTCGTGATTCAATAAATAAACTCAATTTTACTCCCGATGCCGAGGAATTATTAGAAGAGATAAGTGATTTATTTTTGGGAGAATCCGCTTATAACTTGCAGAGAAGAACCCACCGTGAAGACCCTTGGGCTAATGCAAGGCAGGGGTTGCCCCCAGATACTCCATCACATAATATAATTTCTAAAGAAACAATGAAAAAATACTATAAACAGTTCATTGTCGAAGAAAATTAAAAAACAGCCGATTGAAAATAAACCCAAGAAGCTGATTCCCCCCGTCCCACCCCTTGAGAACCGTATATCTTTTTCTTATAAATATTTAGATAATTTAAATGATAGATTCAAATATGATCATAAAAAAGTTAACTGGTTTCTTTCGTTGATAAAAAGATTGAAAACCCTGTGTGATAAAACTCCAACGGAAATCAGAAACGAACGAAGAGCATTAAGATGCCATCGAATTCATTGGGATCAAGTTTCAGAAAGTTGTTTTGGGTTTCCAAACGAAGAAGAAATAGTGGAAGAACCTCTGCAGTTTCAATTATCTAGAAACGAAGGCAGAATACACGGTTTCTTTATAGATACTGTTTTTTATATTGTATGGTTTGA
>JAFDHD010000126.1 GCA_019308995.1 Deltaproteobacteria bacterium
AGGCACGAACTCCTCCAGGGAGCGGATCGTTTTTTCGGTAAGGTGAGGCACGCTCAGCCCTTCTCTCTCCGCCGCGTCCGTCATGGTGACTGACCCGCCGCCGGCTCCTCCCAGGATGGCGGCGTTTCGGCCGTGAGGCAGAGGTACTCTTTGCAGGGCCGCCAGGGTGGTGATCAGCTCTTCCATGGAGCTGACCGAGATAATTCCGGACTGCCTGCAGAGCGCCTGCCAGATTTTCGGGGATCCGGCCAGGGAGGCGGTGTGAGACTGGGTGGCCCTGGAGCCGCCTTCAGTCAGCCCGCCCTTCCAGGCCACCATGGGCTTTACGCGGGTAATGTTCCTGGCCGCTTCAAAAAAGGACCGCCCGTCTTTCAGACCTTCGATGTATAAGCCTATGATTTTGGTCTTTTCATCCTGGGCAATATATTTCAGGAAATCGTGACACTGCAGGTCGCTGGCGTTGCCATAGCTGACGACCTTGCTGAAACGAAGCCCGTAATCCCTGCCTTCCTCGATGAAGTGACCGGCCAGTTGACCGCTCTGGGAAATAAAACCCACCGGCCCGGGCGTGCGAGGGAAATCCCTGGTCCAGGCCAGGCCGCCTTCCGGGCAGTAAATCCCCATGCAGTTGGGCCCGATGACCCGGATACCGCTTTCCCGGGCCAGCCTGACCAGCTCTTTTTCAATCTCGATGTTCTCTTCACGCCCGGTCTCGCTGAAACCTGCGGTGAAGAGATGTACGAATTTAACACCCTTGGCCGCACAGTCCTTCATAATCGGCAGGACGACCGCATGCGGCACGCTGAAGATCACAAAGTCCACTTCCTCGGGAATCTCACGGATGCTTTTGTATGCTTTCATACCAAGGATATTTTCCGCTTTAGGGTGGACCGGGAAAATTTTGCCTTTGAAGTTTTCTTTGAGCGCGCCTTCAATAAAGGTGTTGCCTCCCCACATGAAGCCGCCGCCTCTGGGGGAAGCGCCCACTACTGCAATGTTTTTAGGGTAAAAAAGCCGGTCCAGGTCAGGAGTCGCCGTCTCGGTTTCTGAGACGCTCCAGAGGTGTTCCAGCTTACTGGGGCATTCTATGGCCATGAAAATCCTCCAAATTAAGGGCCGAAGACAACAGGAGCCATGTAATATATATTATCTGGCAGGCCTGGCCAGGGGAACGAACTTTGAAGGTTCATAACCAGGCCGGTTGGCTAGGCCTTCTTTCAAACAACATTATAGTTTATTCTAAAAAGGCTTGAAAATCAAGGGAAAGCGACAGCCCCGGGGCAGCCTGCCGGGAAAAGACAAACCTGCAGGCGCTGTTGAAAATACAGGCTCAAAGGCGATTTCTTGACGGAAGTGCCGGGTGCCGTTATACTGAAGCCATGACTGAAAGCATTGATGAAATCACGATCAACTACGAAGAAGACGGCATCCTGGTCATCGAAGAGCTTGAGAAGATCGTCCTGAACCGGGGAGCCTGGACCACGATTCTGTTTCTTTTTCGAGAGCGGGACCGCCGTACCGGCGAATTCGGACCGCCCAAGGCCGGTTTGAGGCGTTATCAGAAGTTTCGCGGCCTCTTTCGCAAGAGGGACGCGATCAATCTTTCAGAAAAAACCGCTGGAGTCCTGCTGGAAAAACTTACGGAATGGTTCGACCAGGGAAAATCCCCAAAACAGGACCCCTTCGCGTCCGATTCAACTTAAAACCCTGACCCTGGCGCTTCCAATAGCTTATTTCGCACTCGGAAAAACCCGGCCTTCTCGGCTGAAGACGGCCAGGGCCTCTCGGACGCGGCAGACTCAGCCTTTCCCCTCATAATGATCGCTCATTTCCGCTCTTCAATTCGTACTAAAAAAAATTTTTCGCCACAACTTCCTGCATTTGTATATAATAAGCGATAGTTGAAAGGCAAAAAAATATCACTCCAGCATGAAAGCCGTGTCTCACGAGAAACGATATCATGGGCTTCCAAGAGGATGACACCATCAAGGTAGAGGGTTCTGAGGGGGAGAACAAGTCTCCTGAGGGCCAGATCGCCGAGCTCAAGGCCAGGCTGGACATCTATCAGAAGACGCTGACTGAGATATACGAGCTATACGATACCCGGATCGAAGAGCTGTCTCTCATACGCCGCATCAGCGATTCCATGCGCGCCTCCCTGGACCTCAAAGAACTCTGCCTCGAGCTGGTGGACATTGTGGCTCATGAAGTCACGCTGGATCGGCTGGACCTTTTACTCCTGGACCCTGCTGACAAGGAACTCCGAATCAAGGCCTCATTCGCCGCGCTGAAGGACGAGAGCCGCTATTTTGAAAATAATGAGGCCGAGGTCATTCCCCTTGATGAGGGCCCGGCCTCTGAGGCCGCCCGGTTAAGGAAACCCGTCATCCTGCCAGCACCTGATCAGGAGGCGCGGCACGAGTCCTCGCCGGAATCACCCTCCCGCCTCTTCCTGCCGCTTGTGGCCCGGGACAGGACGGTCGGCCTTTTCTCTCTGAGCCGGCCGGTCTCACAACCTTTTCAGGAAAGCGAGGTCCGCGTCCTGACCATTATCTCGGATCAGGCGGCGGCCACCCTGGCCAACTTACGGCTGCTGGATGAGCTGGCTCAGGCCAACCTGCGTCTCAAGGCATCCGAGCGCCAGGCTCGCGAGACGAGCCTCTACCTGGAAAGCCTGCTCGAAACGGCCAATGACGTCATCTTCACCCTGGATTTTGAGGGCCTGATTACTTACGTCAATCGCAAGGTCGAGGAATGGGGTTATGACAAGGAGACGCTCGTCAGCCGGCCGCTGTCCGAGCTTGTCTCCGAACCCCGCCAGGCTCAAGGCCTGGCTGAACAGCTCCAGGCTCAAACCACACAGGTCCTGGAACTGGCCATGCAAAGCCCGGCTCACGGCCGCCGCGACGTGCTGCTCAGCATTTCCAGACTTGAGGCCGACCGGAGCCAGGATGCGAACTATCTCGTTCTGGCCAGGGACATTACCGAACGCAAGCAGCTGGAGAAACAGCTCTTTCACTCAGAAAAACTCGCCAGTATCGGCATCCTGGCCGCCGGGGTCGCCCACGAAATCGGTAATCCTTTGAGCGCCATCTCCGGATACACTCAGATTCTTCAAAGCGGCGAGACGTTTGAGCCCGAGGCCCGGGAATATCTCGAGGGGATTGCCAGCCAGGCGACGCGTATCCAGCGCATCATCGAAAACCTGCTTGACTACTCCCGGCCTTCAGCCGGTATCCGTTCGGAGCTGAAGGTGGCAGAGACCGTGCGCACCGTCATGTCCATGCTCACCTCGCAGCGCGCTTTCAGAGGTCTGGACCTCAAACTCAACCTGGATGACGACCTGCCCGCAGTCAACATGGACCGGGATCACCTGGCCCAGATAATCATTAATATCGCCCTCAACGCGGCTCAGGCCATGCAAGGCAGCGGCAGCCTGGAGATTACGACCGCTTTTCAGGAAGGACAGGTTCAGATTCGGCTGGCCGACTCCGGCCCGGGCATCCCGGATGAAATCAAGGGCCGCATCTTCGACCCCTTCTTCACCACCAAATCCGTGGGTGAAGGCACCGGCCTGGGCCTGTCCATCTGTTATAAAATCGTGGAAAGCTACAATGGCAGCATTGCCTTTGAAAGCAGGCCCGGCCGGGGCGCCACTTTCAGCATCAACCTGCCAGCCTCATCTCAGCCAGAGGAACCCTAACCATGCCTTCAGCCCCACGCATTCTCGTCGTTGACGACGAAGAACACATCCGGAAGATCTTGACCATCATGCTCTCCAAAAAGGGCTATCAGACCGAGACCGCGGCCAGCGCTCATGAGGCCCTGGAACTGATCGGCCAGATGTCCTTTGACGTGGTCGTGACCGACCTGCGCATGCCGGGCATGGATGGTCTTGATCTCCTGCGCCGCCTCAAGGAGCAAGACCCGGACCTGACCGTGATCATCATCACGGCCTTCTCCACGGTCGAAACCGCCATCGAGGCCATGAAGCAGGGCGCTTACGACTACATCTCCAAGCCCTTTCGCGAGGATGAGATCCTCATTGTCCTGGAGAAGGCGCTGGAGAGGCGGGAGATACTGGCGGAAAACCGGCAGCTTCGGGCCGAGGTTCAGGAAAAGTACGACTTTTCCAACTTCATCGGTCATTCGGCCTCCATGGAACGGGTCTTCGAGATCATCGCCAAGGTGGCTGAAACCAAAACGACCGTGCTTATAACCGGCGGCAGCGGCACAGGCAAGGAACTGGCCGCCAAATCCATCCACTTCAACAGCCCGCGCCGCCAGAAGCCCTTTATAGCCATCAACTGCGGGGCAGTGCCAGGCAGCCTGCTCGAAAGCGAGTTCTTCGGGTATGTCAAAGGGGCGTTTTCCGGTGCGGACCGGGCCAAAAAGGGCCTCTTTGAGGAGGCGAACGGCGGGACCCTTTTCCTTGACGAGGTCAGCGAACTGCCGTTGGACCTGCAGGTTAAAATCCTGCGGGCCGTCCAGGAAGAGGAGATTCGGCGGCTGGGTGAGGCCGCGACCCGGCCGGTGGACTTGAGGCTCATGGCCGCCACCAATAAGGACCTCCAGGAGGAAATCAGCGCGGGCCGTTTCAGGGAAGACCTTTATTACCGGCTCAACGTCATCCAGCTTAACCTTCCCGACCTTAAGGAGCGCATCGAGGATATTCCCCTTCTAGCCCCGCATTTTCTGGCCAAGGTCAGGGAAAAGAACAACCTCGGTCCGAAAAGGCTTTCGGCCGAGGCGGTGAGGGCCCTGACTGAGTACCACTGGCCGGGCAACGTGCGCGAGCTGATCAATGTCATCGAGCAGGCCGCCATTATGTCAGAAGGGCCGGTCATTACCCCGGACGACCTCCCTTTTAGTCCGGCCCCGGCCTCATCCAGCGGTATCCACGTGGCCGTGCCTGAAGATCAGCTTGACTTAAGGGTTGCCATCAAGGAGGTCACCGCCCAGACCGAACGGATCATCATTAAACGCACACTGGAAAAAACCGGCCAAAACCGCACCCAGGCCGCTAAAAAATTAGGCATCAGCCGCCGCTCCCTGATTAACAAAATCCAGACCCACGGTCTGGACGCAGGTCTGGCTGCAGATGAGCGTTCCGCATCAAAGTGATTGACACCGGTGGCTTTCAAGCCTCGTTTTTTTAGTTCTCTCGTGATACATTTTCCTATATGATGTTCAGGGATGCCGAAACTGTATTGTCCTTGCAACTTAATGTCCTGAAAAAGCAGCCATGCACACTGTCTTACAATTCCTGCAACCTTTTCTCCACCTGATTCGCCGGGAGCAGCTGCACCGCGTGGCCTTGATCCTGGTCCTTCTGGTTCTCCTGGGCAGCGCTACCTTTTCCTTGTTTGAAACAGACATGGGATTCCTCGACTCCCTGTGGTGGACGGTCGTCACCGTAACGACCGTGGGTTATGGGGATATCTCCCCCACGACCATCGGCGGCCGCATCGTAGGCTTTGGAGTCATGATTTTAGGGATTGGTCTGCTGGGTGTCTTTACCGCCACGGTGGCGGGTGTTTTCGTCGAACATAAACTGAAGGAAGACAAGGGTATGAAAACGAGAAAAGTGAGTCAGCATTTTGTGATCTGCGGCTGGAACTTCCGGGGACCTGCAATTGTGGCCGAACTTCGCGCCGACATCAAGAGCAAGAAGAAACCAATCGTACTCATTGCGGAGATACCGGAAAAACCGCTGGACGATCCTGATCTTCAATTCATCCGCGGCGAGGTTGAGCCGGACGCTCTGGACAGGGCCAATATCGGAGAGGCGCAGGTGGCGATCATTCTTTCAGATGAAAACCTGGACGCTTACGCCCGCGACGCCAAAACCATCCTGAACACCCTGACCATCAAGAGCCTGTATCCTGATGTTTACGCCTGTGTCGAGCTGATGCATTCCAAGAATATAGACCACTGCCAGCGGGCCAAAGCGGATGAAATCATCGTGGTGGGCGAACTGAGCACCAACCTGCTCGTCCAGGCGGCGCTCGACCACGGTATTACCAGGATTATCACCGAGCTGGTCAGCACTCGCTATGGGAGCGACCTGTATAAGGTCAGGGTGCCGCCGCACCTGGCAGGACAGACTTTTTTTGATATAATGTGTGAACTGAAGAAAAACAACGACGTCCTGTGCCTGGGCGTAGAAAACGCGAACGGCCGGCAGCTGCTCGCCAACCCGGACTGCGAATACAAGGTCAATAGCGATGATCACCTCGTGCTCATTGCCTCGTCCAGACCTGAGTTGAAATGAGGCGGCGTTGGAGGAAAACATTTTCAAAATGCTCTCTACTAAGAGATAATAATCCAAAAAACAGTACAAATCGGGAGGTGGTTATGTCCGAGAAATTTGAACTGGTAAAGGAGTACCTCTTTGACATGGGAGTCCTTATTGTCAATGAGGACCCGGCTGAAGAGCTGGTGGTGGTCAATGATGAGGATAACGGCATCAATCACATGGTCATTGACTGCGAAGAGCCGATCCTGGTCCTGGAGCAGGTGATCATGAAGGTATCAAAACAGCCGGGGGACCTGTTCAAACGCCTGCTACAGATGAATCGCGAACTGGTCCATGGCGCCTTCGTGCTGGATGATAAGGCCGAACTCATCCTTTTCCGGGATACACTTCAGCTCGAAAACATTGACCGCAACGAACTCGAGGCCTCCATCCAGGCCTTGGGCCTGGCCCTGGTCGAGTTTAGTTCCGAACTAATCAATTACGCCGATAAATAGAACTGTCCGCTTTTTATCTACCTTAAGGAGGTATGACATTATGTCCATTTTTAAACGTCTTATGAAGGTGGGTCAGGCTGAGGCTCATGCCGTGCTGGATAAGGTCGAAGACCCCATCAGAATGACCGAACAGGGCATCCGGGACCTCAAAAAGGACCTTCAGGGCGCCATGACCAGCCTGGCTGAGGTTAAAGGCATCGCCCTTCGCACCCGGAGAGAATCGGAAAACCACAAGAAACGGGTCGCTGATTACGAACGCAAGGCCATGATGCTGCTCCAGAAGATGCAGAACGGCGAAGTGGATCAAGCCGACGCGGAGCGACTGGCCACCGAGGCCTTAAACAAAAAAGAGGAGGCCGCGCAGGAGGCCATCAGGCTCTCCCAGGAGGCGGACCGGCACGAACAAATGGCCAGCCAGCTTCAATCCAACGTCAACAAGATCAAATCAACCATTACCACCTATGAAAACGACCTGGTAACGCTCAAGGCCCGGTCCAAGACAGCCGCGGCCACGAAAAAAATCAACCAGCAGATCGTCAATATTGATTCCTCCGGGACTATCGCCATGCTGGAAAAGATGAAGCAGAAGGTGGAGGAGGACGAATCCCTGGCCGTGGCTTACGGAGAGATGGCCGCCATAGATCGAAACGTGGACGACGAGATCAACGCCGCCCTTGAAAGCGGCAGCAACCCCGCCACCCCTTCGGTGCATCTTATCGAACTTAAAGAAAAAATGGGGATCAGTTAAAAAGTCCTCATGGAATGAACCGGTGAAATCATGGGCTTTAAGGACCTTTTCAAAAAAAAGCAGCCGCCAAAACCGGACCCGCTCAAGGACCTGACCCTGTCCAACCTGAAAAAAGGGTACTTCGTGGACTATGACCTCAAGACCTGGGAGGTCACCGCTGCCAATTATTACGACTTCGGCCAGGGAGACGTCACCCGCGAATGGCAGCTCAAAAACGAAGAGGAAACCGTGTACCTGGAAATGGAGTCAGACGACGAGGAGTTCTGGAGCCTGAACCGAAAGATCCCCTTCGGCCGGCTGGGACCGGGCCTCAAGGACCATATCCTGGAACATGAGGACCCACCTGAGGAGATTGTCTTTGACAGCGTGACCTTTTACCTGGACGAAACCGGCGGGGGCCATTATTTCAAGGACGAGCAGGGCCCGGGCCAGGAATTCATCCGCTGGAGCTACAGGGATGACTCTGGTAAAAAACTCCTGGATATCGAGCAGTGGGGGGAAACGGATTTCGAGGCATCGGTGGGCGAAAGAGTGGAGGAGTACCAGTTTACGAATATCCTGCCCCGGGAGGAGTAGGGGCGGTCAGATGAACACCTCTAGACCGTGATACAACATCTTTTATGTTCCTCCTCCCTGCCCGCAGACAAAAGCAAGTTTTGATTTGATCAGGGTATACTGGAAAATCTCGGCTTCAAAATAATCCATGTTTGGATAATTATCCTTAGAACGCCTGAGTTCAATGGCGGCAAAAGCGCGTAGTGGTTTTGATGTCACCTGCAACGACTGGTTAGAACGCAAACCGGTTTGCCACAT
>JAFDHD010000127.1 GCA_019308995.1 Deltaproteobacteria bacterium
GCAAAAGAATCCCGACAGGCCGCCGGCCGTCCAGCCGCTACCGCCCTCGTTGAGCAGGTATTCGGCCCTGCATTTATCGGCCTGATTTTCGGCCAGCCATGCAGCTCCAAACCTACCTCCGGTCTCCTCATCCGCAACGGCTATGTAAATGAGGTCTCTCTGTAAAGGCAGGGAACGCCGGTGCGCCAGCAGAAAGGCCATCATCTCCATAATGCCAAGGCTCTTCATATCCAGAGCGCCTCGGCCCCAGAGGAAACCGTCTCGTATCTCGCCGCCGAATGGGTTGACGCTCCAGTTCTCCGGTTCCACCGGCACCACATCCATGTGGTGAAGCAGGATCAGTCCCGGCTTGGAGCCATCTCCTTCAAGCCGGCAGATAAGGTTGGGGCGTTCGGGATCAGCCGCGTAAGTTTCAACCTCGAGGCCTTCAGCCTCCAGGATTTTACATAAGAATTCCGCAGCCGGCTTCTCATGACCCGGGGGGTTGACGGTGTTTATCTGGAGGTATTCCTGGAGGTATTGAACGGCCTCTGCTTTTACTTCATCCCATAAAATTCTCATGCCTTCCTCCTCTCTGATTCTAAAATCAGGCTAGCTTGTTCCCTTTAATAAACCTCTTTGATCGCATTTTTCCGTGCCATTTTATATAATTATTTCTCTGTTCGTGCACCCTTTTTAAAAAAAACGATAGTCGGGACAATATAAGACCTCTTCAGGAATAAACGATTGGACACCCTTCTCGTGAAAAAGTAATGAAGGCGTGGCAGGTTTTTATTAAAGTATAAACAGGCAGGATGATAGCATGAATCAAGATCACTCAGGGGATATTGCACGGTCCTTAGACGTGATGACAAGCGACATAATGTCCAGGTGAAGTCTCTAAAAACTCAGGCTGAGACTCAGAGCAGACCGTATCGCTTCTGGAGCAGCGGGGGTGAAACTTACAGCCAGGGGGAGGGAAAATGGGGCTGGGGATTTCACCCGAAAGGGCAATGGCAGTCCTTTTGGCCTCCAGAGCTGGGTCTGGAATGGGAAGAGCCGAAAGCAACGCCTGGGTGTATGGATGAATCGGTTGGGCATACAGCTCCTTTTTATCCGCAAATTCCACGATTTCGCCCAGATACATGACTGCGACCCGATGACTGATATGCTTGACCACGGAGAGGTCGTGAGAGATGAAAAGATAGGAAATGTTGAACCTTTCCCGAAGATCCTCCAGGAGGTTGATGATCTGAGCCTGGATGCTGACGTCCAGGGCGGATACGGGCTCATCGCATACGATGAATTCCGGTCTGACTGCCAGGGCACGGGCGATACCGATACGCTGCCTCTGGCCTCCACTGAACTCATGGGGATACCGGGTGGCATATAAGGCGCTTAATCCAACCAGGGCCATCATTTCGACGGCTCTTTCCTTTCTTTCTTTGGAATTCTTATAGATTCCATGCACCCACATGGGCTCTTCAATAATCTTTCGCACCGTCATGCGGGGGTTAAGGCAGGCGTAAGGATCCTGGAAGATCATCTGCATGTGTCGCCGTGTTTTACGGAGCGTCTCGCCTTTTATCTTAACGAGATCCTGGTCCTGGAAGACGACTTCCCCTGCGGTGGGCCGGTGAAGCTGAAGCACCCCTTTGGCCGTGGTTGATTTTCCGCATCCGCTCTCGCCCACAAGTCCGAGGGTCTCGCCTTTTTCCAGGTTGAAGCTAACGCCGTCAACAGCCTTGATGAGCAGAATTTTACTTTTACCTGGCAGAGTGCCTACTTTTATGGGGAAATGGACCTTCAGGCCGCTAACTTTTAAAATTGCTTCATTTTTTACAGTCATCATTGAACTTTCCAGCATGCGACATAGTGATCAGATCCCCTTTCTTCAAGAGGAGGGCTGTGCGATGCACAGGTATCAATGGCGGATTCACATCTTGGGGCGTAGCAGCAACCTTGCGGAAGATTGATCGGGCTGGGGAGCCGGCCTTTAATTGAAAATAATCTCCTTTGCTCCTCCTCATAGACCCGGGGTATGGACTGAAGAAGACCGACCGTGTAAGGGTGCATCGGGCTATGAAAGAGCTCCATGTTCGAGGCCATCTCGACAATCTCACCTGCATACATAACAATGATGCGGTCCGTTGTTCCAGCCACAGCGCCGAAGTTGTGCGTGATCAGGATCGTAGCCATGTGAAGCTCCCGGGCCAGAGAAAGAATAAGGCGGAGGATTTGGTCCTGAATCGTCACATCCAAGGCCGTAGTCGGCTCATCAGCCAAGAGAATACTGGGATGGCAGGAGATGGCCATGGCGATCATTACCCTTTGCCTCATCCCGCCGCTCAACTGATGAGGATATGATTTCAATCTCATTTCTGGAGCAGAAATTCCTACCATATCAAGCAGTTCAATGCATCGGTTCTTCAGATCCTTCCCCTTAATGCCCAGATGCAATTCCATGACCTCGCTCATCTGCTTCCCGATGGTCAAAACAGGGTTCAGGGAGGTCATGGGATCCTGAAAGATCATGGAGATATGGTTTCCCCGAACCTTCCTCATCTCCTTTTCAGTGGAATGAAGCAGATCAGTCCCATTGAATGTTATCCGATTTGCGTGGATGTTCCCGGGCGGACATTGGATCAGGCGTAAAATGGAGAGGGCCGTAACTGATTTACCGCAGCCACTTTCACCCACTATGCCCAGCTTTTCACTAGGATAAAGATTAAAAGAAATACCTCGCACGGCTTCCACGATGCCGTCGCGGGTCTTGAATTTTACTTGCAAACCCTCGACTTCCAGAACAGCCTTGGATTTATCAGTATTAGCTTTCACCTGATTACACCTTCAAGTAATGCTCAAGTAATGCTTCTCAAACCCAGCAACCACCGTCTCAAAGAGTCGGGATTTCCTCTTTTTCATTTCAACCCGCCCTCGACAGATGAGGCCAAAACACTGAAGCGAGTGCTATTTACTTTAATTTATTAAATTATTTAGCGTAGTTACTTTCAAGATAGCTTCAATCTAACTCGTCATTATCAACAACTCCCTGTTCATTGTCAAGAAAATTTTATTCCATGGGATTATTGTCCAGGAAGCTGCTTTTTGGGTGTTCTATAAAAATCAAAGATATCATTCAGCGCTTATGGACTAGGAAAAAAGTATTAGTCACAGCATTGTATTTAGGACTTTATTACTAGATAAAAAATTTAATAAACCATACTATCTTCGTATTGACACCCTTTTAATGAGCAGGCTAAAATAACTTAAAATAAAAGAAGTTTGCTATATCAATCGAAAAAACGTTCGTCAGAGAAACGATATTATTGTGAGGTGCAGCATGAAAAAAGTTTTTGTTATGACATTTATATTGCTATTTATTACTTGTCTGGCTCTCGCGGGTTCCGCTCAAGCAGCAACCATAAGTTTTGGGGACACCGGGCCTTACTACTGGCCTGGCTATCCCAGCAGCTCCAGCACCATAAATAATACGGAACACTGGGGTATACCCAACATTACCGACGGGACCGCCACCTTTACAGGTTCGAGCCTCACCGGCGTGACGATCAATATGACAAAAATTCTCCCCAGATATGACTGGCTCTATGAAGGTGACCTGTTTATAGATCTGGGCGGGGATAAGACCTGGGATTACATCGTCAGCAATTATGCGAGCAGCTATCAAATTACCGGCGATCCTGATGATCAGGGAGCCACCTGGAAATTATACCAGGTAACCCCGACTGTTAATCTGAGCGATAGTTGGTTTTATATCTATTCTCATAATTTCGACGGATCTGGCACCATCAGAGACAATCACCCCATTGAAGTGGACCCGCTATACGCTGATTCTTATTTAGGAGAAGTAAGCAGCCCTGATGTGGCCTTTACAGGAATCGAATACAATGACAACCCCACGTTTGTGTCCTGGTCTTGGGATGCCACTGACGTTGATATCGGGGACGAGGCTTTCATCCTGGGCTGGGCCATAAGCTGCGCAAATGATAATCTTTATACACCAGTCCCGCTTCCAGGCGCAGCCCTGCTCCTTGGCTCCGGCCTGTTTGGACTGGCAGGACTGAGGAGAAAATTCAGCTCATAACCACACATAACCACACCTCACTGTCGTGGATTCTTCAGGCGGGCCTGGCAGCAGGCCTGCCTTTTTTTCTTTATCTGTCAATAAATCCTGTGATGACACCGCCTTCGAACTTCTTTCCGATTATCCCTTCAGATACCCGCTCCTTTCATTTTCACCATATTTCCTAAATCTCCTCATTTGAATAATTCTCTCTATCTCGGCCGATGATAGAGAAACCAACAAAGAAAGGGCCACTCACCGCCAGCCAGGATTCAACTCCACCAGCCGACCGGCCAGAAACGGTGGGACCTTCACAGGGCTCTATACTGAGCAGCCGCCAGACAGCCGGGACTTCTTAACGGACAGGCTTAAGAAAATCCGCCTCAGTTCCTCATTAAAATGCATTCTTTTGAACACATAGAATATAATTTAATAAATATTTTACTAAATTAAAATAAATTACTTGACATTAGATTATAAAAATGCTTAAATAATTGTAAATGGAACATGATTTTATGCTTTCATGATAGATTTGACCGCTGGGCGGGTCAATGGGAGAGGGATAAGTCCTGGGCTAGCACGTAATTTATTATGCCTCCAGGAAAATTTCGGCGTGTTTGATTTACGTGTACTTTGCCGCAAAAATCTTCGAATCCTTTTATTAAGACCTTTCAGGAGGAGCGATAATGGGATTTGCAGAGAAAGTCAAAATCAATTTAGAAGAAGCAAGGCGTCTGACGCTGGAAGAGTTGGCTTACCAGGTCGTGGTGGAAGGGAGGGTTTTCTCACTTGAGGTAAGAAGCCATTTTAAAAACAGCATTAAAAAAAGAAGGAAGGTTTCAATTCTGTACGTTAAAGAGGATTTGGAAGACTTCCTCGAAGATGGATACAACGTTTTTTCCGACTTTTTCCCGGACAACGCAACCTCTGAAATTGAAACCCCATATGGGATATCCTATTACAAGATCACCACTTGAAAGAAGTTCTGCTTCCTGACCTGATTCCACCGGGAAATACTTTCTCAAGACCCCCATAACCTTTTGTTCAAATCATTGCGCCAGCAATGGAACACATGGTTCTACTTGCCCAGTTCGTCGCTCGCTATATTATAAAACCCTTTGATAAACATCTTTCCGGATAACCGAAGCCTGTGCGTACAAATCCAGGGTTTAAGGCTAAATATCATTACCCCCTAGCCATGTCCGGCCAGTTGGATCGCTTTTCTTCCTTCCTCCAGGGCGGAGACATTGACCTCCAGGCCCTTCTGATCGAACCGTGCGGCTAGTGTTTCAATGAAGTTCGCAGTAGATAAAGGGATAAGCTCAAGTTCAAGAAGCGCCCCGATCATAATCATGTTACTCAGGATGGGGGACCCCATCTGCATGGCCTTTTCTGTGGCGTCAATATAATAAACCTGACCTGAAAGCTCGTCGAGGGCCTTTTTAATGTCCTCCATTTTTGGGTAGATTTCCTTTTCGGCTGTAACGTCAACCGGATAAATCGGACGCGTGTTGACGAGGACGACCACCTCCGGGTTACCATAGGCCGCCAGGACACGGAGGGACTCAACCGGCTCCAGCGCCACCACGACATCGCTTTTGTTTCTTGGAATAAGCGGACTTTGCTGCTTTTTTTTAGATATCCTGATATGACTCATGACCGCGCCGCCGCGCTGTGAAGCGCCGTAGGTTTCGCCGATGGTCACAAAAAAGCCTTTGTTCACCAGGGTCTGGCCGATGAGCTGAGAAGAAAGGACGTTTCCCTGCCCTCCGACTCCTGTGATAATAAGATTATAAGGATCTTTTACTTCGTTCATTCAAGCCGTCTCCTCTCTGACAATAGCGCCGGTGGGACATATTTCAGCGCACAGGCCGCATCCCACGCAGATAACTTCATCAATCTTGGCCTTGCCCGTTTCCTGATCCACAATCAATCCCGGGCATTTGAAGGTTCGGGTACAGAAACGATTGCATCCGCAGTCTTTGCCAAGACACAATTCCGCATCAATATGCATCCGGTAGGGAGGTTTTTCCTCTTTGAGACGCAAAAGGGCGCATTTCCGGCGCATGATCAAAACCTTGGCCCCGCCAGGACCTTCCAGCATATCTAACAGTTTCTGCCTGGTGCCTTCCAGGTCAAAAGGGTCTGTAACCTCGACCTTTGCCTCAAGGGCCTGGCAGACACCTTCGATTTCCACAGGTAAGACCGTTTCACCCATAGCATTTATTCCCACCCCGGGGTGAGGCTGAAACCCGGTCATGGCCGTGGCGCTGTTGTCGAGAATGACCATGATGAAATTTGAATTGTTAAAGTGGGCATTGGTCAAGGCTGGCAGGGCCGCATGGAAAAAGGTGGAATCACCGCAAAGTGAAATGATCGGCTGGCTGAAGCCAAAACGGGAAAGCTTGCCAAACCCAGACGCCAGACCGGTGCCTGTACCCATGGCCCCGCTCGTCTTTGAAAGCTCATAGCCCGCTGTATTTCGCGCCAAGGCATAACACCCGATATCGCCGGTCACGAAACCTTCCCGATCATCCAGCTCCAGCGCGCTTTTAATACTCCATAATGAAGCCCGGTGCGGACAGCCAGGGCAGAATCCCAGGACCCGATTCGGGACCATCATTTCCGCTTTTTTCGCGCTGGCTTCATAGGCGGGAGTGGCAAAAGTATATTCCATATCAAATATTTGGGTCAATGCATCCACAACCCGGTCTGAATTCATCTCACCGAAAAACGGAATGTGATGCGACTTCTTTCCAAAGAAAGTTTTAGGGCCGATCTGCCGCATAAAATCCGCAGCCAATTCCTTGACGTTTCCTTCTAAAAAGGGGTCCACCTCCTCGACAAACAGCACCTTCTCCGTTCTTTTGAGATACTCTAAAATGAGCTTCTCAGGGAGAGGCCAGGTGGTGCCGATTTTAAGAATGCCGACCATGTCATCGAGGCCTGTAAGCTCCACGGCCTCCTGAGCATACAGCCAGCCGCTCCCGCATGTCATGATGATCAGTTCAGCTTTTTCCGGCCCGGCATACTGGTTAAAGGGAGAGCCGTTAAAAATCTCTCGAAGCCGATCCAGGCTTTCATGAAGAAGCGGATGCTTTTGGTTCACCGGGTGTGTGACCCTTTGTTTTTCTTTATTAAAGTAAGGCCTTGCTTTTCTGCGAGGCAGTTCTCCCAGGATTACATTGCCTCTGGCGTGCGAAATCCGGGTTACGCCCCGCATCATGCAGACATTTTCAATGCTTTCAGAGAGGGTAAAGGCCCACTTGACCATCTCCTTGGCTTCCTGGAAGGTCGCGGGTTCGAGCAGAGGCAGGTCCGCCATTTTTGAAAACAGCCTCGAGTCCTGTTCGTTGGAGCTTGAATGAGACGAAGGGTCATCGCAGACGACGAGTAAAAGCCCTGCTTGCGTGCCGATCAGATTCAGGTTGAGCAAGAAATCGGAAGCCACGTTCAACCCATTCTGTTTCATGGCGCAGATCGCCCTAAGCCCGGAAAAAGAGGCGGCCGCAGCAACTTCAAGCGCCACCTTTTCATTTACAGACCACTCCACATAGATGCCCATATCCTCTGCCGCCTCCGCCAGGCTGGCAATGATCTCAGAGGAAGGCGTCCCCGGGTAGGCCGCGGCAACGCTGACTCCAGCCTCTAAGGCGCCCCGGGCCATGGCCTCATTCCCCATGAGCAATAGCTCTTTATCTGGCTCATTCAGACTGATGATTGACATAATGGTTTCTCCTTATGACATGCCTTGAAAGGCATAGGGTTATCAAAGCCGGTTTCAGGACTTATCTATATCATAATAAATACTTTTAGTTCATCTCTAAAAGAGTTGATGAAAAAAACTTGGCAACCATAATATGCCTGGATCGTGGTTCGTTCAGAAGGCGGCGCTTCTTGTAGCAGGAAAACGTGATAAAATGCGCATGACCTTTAAGGTCATGGATAAGCCGTTTTTTCATGGGGTCATCATATCTGACCAGCCTGTCCCGATCAACCCTCTTGTCGCTTCGCGACCCCGACAAAATTGTCGGGGCCACCCTTGTTTTTTCGCGGGAATGACAGTGCAAGTTGTTGTCATTCCTGCGCAAGCAGGAATCGTGCGCCCATGATGGCGCTCTACCCGCACGGTGAAAGTCCGTGCCGGAGCAAGCCTCAGCTCCGTAGCCAAAAGTAACTGCGCCG
>JAFDHD010000128.1 GCA_019308995.1 Deltaproteobacteria bacterium
ATCTAAGTGTTTAATAATAAGCAAATCACCTTTATGAACGTAACTTGTTTAAATGATGCAAAAAATCTATCGACCAGATCAAATTATCATCAACTAATATGGAGAAGACCCATATATTTTAACAAATTACTTAATAAAATTACTTAATACGGAGCTTTGAAGTGATTAGAGAATTTTTATTAAGCTATCCCTATTTACAAAGGAAGAAATTAATTAGAAGAACAGAATATTGGCCAACTGACAAATTAAAAGAACTACAGGGATCTTTCCTATTAGGTATTTTACGTTACGCAGCGCAGAATATACCTTACTATCAAAAAATGCTTGACTTAAATGAATTAAATCACACGACAGAACCATATGAGCTCTTAGCGAAATTTCCACTAATTGATAAAAAAGAAATTAGAAAACATTTAAACAGTTTCGTAAGAGGAAATCGCATTCGAAAGTTGAGAGGGTTAACAGGAGGGTCAAGTGGACAGGTTTTAATTTTTTATTGTGATAGGTTTACCACTAGGCAACGGGAAAAGGCATTTATATTTGATCAATGGAGCAGAGTCGGTTATAAATTAGGTGATAGCATCTTTTCTCTAAGGGCTCGCACACCGCCCAAAGATCAATTCGTTCAACATGACCATTTTTTTAATATATACCATGCCTCTTCATTCGATATTAGCAAGTTAAATATTAAGAAGTATGTTTATTATATGAATAAAATTCAACCTAAATTTTTACACGGATATCCATCTATCATATACCAAATTGCTCTCTTACTGGAGAGATGTAAAAATAAATTAAACTTTAATTATAAAGCAGTTTTATGTGGCTCTGAGAAACTTTTTGATTATCAAAGGAAAAAGATAGAATCAGTTTTTACTGCCAGAGTATATAGCTGGTATGGGCATAGTGAATATTTAGCCCTGGGTGGTGAGTGCGAACATTCGCAGACTCTTCATTTTTATCCACAATATGGTTACACTGAATTGTTACCAACTGGAACTAAAAATGAGGAGGGAAAGGAGATTTACGAACTAGTCGCCACAGGATTCAATAATCAAGTGATGCCCCTAATACGATATCGTACCGGTGATTATGCTACTTTATCAGAAAACCAAAGTTGTAAATGCAATAGGAACTATCTAATTATAGATGAGGTCATTGGCAGAGAGCAAGAATTTTTTGTTGACGCGAATGGATCGCTTATAAGTGCTACGGTCTTGATTGACGAAGCACATTATGATGTTTTCATGGGGTTAGAATCCTTTTGGATTCATCAAGATACACCTGGAGTGGTCGAAATATTTCTTGTAAAGAATGAAAGGTATCAAGATGAATTATTTCACCTTATGAAAAATGAGATGGAGGCGCTTGTAGGAGATAGATTGAGGTTACACTTTTCGTTTGTCGATAAGGCTCAGAAGACTCCGAGCGGTAAAGCGAAGGTGGTTCATCAGGAACTAGATATTAGCAGCTATCTAAGGAATATTACTTAAAACCTATTTCAAATACCTCCGGAGAGGTTTTTAAAACATTTGAAGCACCTCAAGTTGCGCGGCAGATGGAAAGCTATTTTAATCAAGTAATCCATCCAGATGTTTAGCTTCCTAGCGGGAAAATGGTTCCACTAGTACCAGGAATGATTTCCATAGGAAAATCACTTATTAATTTCTAAGCTGCAAAGGGTTTACATGATTTTTGGTGGAGCTTTTTTTCTTTCTCTTATTGCCTTGGCCTTTCTGATTCTTCATCCTCAGGTCGGAGTACTCCTGCTTCTGGCCTTTAAGCCAATCATTGACGCATCCTGGCAGCATAGCTTGTTCGGCTACAATGCACTTGAGATTGTCGGAGTAATGGTTCCCCTTATAGTCCTATTTCGGATCTTCTTAACACGAGATACAAATCTTAATGAAATGCCCTTGCTTTTACTTTGGTTGATTTATGTCTTTGTCAATCTTATTTCCTTTGTGATGATATTAGGTACAGGCAGGCTGCTTGGATCTCTAGATTTCTTGTTCCGCATCCTTAATGGATTTGCGGGATATTGTATGTTGCAAACATATTTTAGTAACAAACTCTGGTTTAAGAGACTCCTGATTGCATTTCTCCTGGCTGGTCTCTTCCCCATGCTTATGGGAGTGTATCAAATGGCAACTGGAGAGATCTGGCAACTTCGCCATGCCACGGGTGGACTTGTGAGGAGTGTGGGAATATACCACGACGCCTTTTCTTTCAGAGTTTATGCCTATATGACGATTACTGCTATTTTACTCTATTGGTCTTATTTTAGTAAAAATAGTTTTTACATGAAAATGATTCTCGCTGCATATGGGTTAATTTGCTTACTAGTTATCTTTAGAATTTACTCTAAAGCCGGGTATATAATTTTTATCGCATGGCTTTTTGTTTGGACAATAATGAATAAAAAAATTGGTTGGTTATTAGTCATTATTATAGGTGTGCTCGCTCTTAATTTTTTTACAGGCAATAAAATATTTAAAGATGTTGCTACAGTCTTTTCAAAGGAAACCGCGGCTATTGAAGGTACAGGTGAAACAAGAAAAATTTTGGCCGGTCGCTCAATGGTTTGGGAAAGTTATTTAGACAGGTGGAGAGAATCAGAAATATTTTATAAGATTTTCGGTTTGGGTACTTCAGCAGGTGCAGCTCATAATGATTATTTGAGAGTTCTTGTAGGTGGAGGAATTATAGGTTTGTTAGTGTATATAGCACTATTGGTAACGATTGGCTGGAAAATTATTATAACTTTGGTTCGAGAAAAGACACCGCTTCATATCATGACACTCATGATCTTTTTAATGTGGTTAATAGATACAATTGGTCTCGTGCCCGGTCAGTATCCCGCCTATCAGTGGTTTATTTGGGGTTTCATTGGCTTAGCGCTGCGTGGAGTCAAAGATTTAAAAGAGGAAAATACTTAATTAAAGGGATTGGTAAGCTACTGCAATAATAGCTTGATCTACTTTTTATTAAATGAGATTATAATCTTAGTTACATAAAAGTGACAGCCGGAAAATACAGATTAGTGAGACTAATAAATAAATGAAACAGCTGACCAGCAAATTAAAAGACGGTTCAATTCAGATTATTGAGGTGCCGGTTCCGTCTGTTAATCCCGGGATGGTACTTGTTCAAAATCGCTATTCCCTTATCAGTTCAGGCACGGAAGGCAGCACTATCAAAACCGCGAAAAAAGGTTACTTAGGCAAAGCTAAGGAAAGGCCGGAGCAGGTTAAACAGGTTCTTGACACATTGAAAACCCAGGGGCCGGTCCAGACATATCGCGCGGTCATGAAGAAGTTAGACGCCTATTCGCCTCTTGGTTATTCCTGCGCCGGGGAGGTCATAGATGTAGCTCCTGGTATAATAGAACTAAATGTGGGGGATTTGGTGGCTTGCGGAGGCCTCAGCGCCTGTCATGCTGAAGTGGTTAACGTTCCGGTCAATCTCTGTGTAAAACTGAAGCCCGACGCTGATCTCAAACAGGCGGCATATAATACATTGGGGGCTATAGCATTGCAGGTCGTCCGGCAGGCAGATTTGCGCCTGGGTGAAACCTGCGCGGTGATCGGCCTCGGTTTGCTAGGACAATTAACTTGTCTGCTACTGCGGGCCTCGGGTGTTCGCGTCGTTGGATTGGATATTGACCAGGCCATGGTGGATATGGCCACCAAGCACTGCGCGGACCTGGCACTCAAACAGGGGCAAGCTGGTATCGCGGAGCTTATTGGCCAATTTACTACCGGTCTTGGCTGCGACGCCGTGATCATAACTGCCGCCACCAGTTCTCTTGAACCGATTAATTTTGCAGGCGCCATCGCTCGAAAACGCGGCACTATTATCGTGGTTGGCGCAGTACCCACGGGCTTCGACCGCGAGCCTCACTTTTACCGCAAGGAATTACAGGTGCGTATGTCCTGCTCTTATGGGCCGGGTCGTTATGATCCGGAGTACGAGGAAAAAGGACAGGATTACCCGATCGGATATGTGCGCTGGACCGAAAACCGCAACATGCAGGCCTTTCAGGACCTGATTTATACGAGAAAAGCAGATGTTTCCTTCCTCACCACCCATGTCTTTAAATTTGAAGACGCCCCCAAAGCATATGACTTGATTTTAGAGCGCTCCGAGCCCTCGGTGGGAATCCTTATCGAATATGACGCTGGCAAGGTTCACAAACCCGCCCCGGGTGGCATATCCCTTGGTCGAGTTACCGAAAGCCGTGAGCCTGTCTCGGTTTCCATTGGATTTATCGGCGCCGGGTCTTATGCCCAGAACCATCTTCTGCCTAACATCCCCAAAAACCGGGATGTGGTTCTAAGAGGCGTCATGACCGCTTCCAGCGCCAGCGCCCGCTCAACAGGGGAACGATTCGGCTTTGAGTTCTGCACGAACAATGCAGATGATATCCTTACAAATGATACGATTAACACCGTTTTTATCGCCACGCACCACGATACTCATGCCACATACGTCAGGCAGGCCTTGGAGGCAGGCAAGAATGTCTTCGTTGAAAAACCCCTGTGTTTGAAACCTGAAGAACTGGAGGAGATCAGAAATCTGTATGAGGCTCTGCCACAGGAACATGATGCCAAGGCGCCGATACTCATGGTCGGCTATAACAGACGATTTTCTCCATTCATCGCCCAAGTCAAGAAAAAAGTCGGCCGCGGACCCATGGCCGCCATCTACCGGATCAATGCCGGCGTTATACCGCCCGATTCATGGATTCAAGATCAGGAGTTTGGAGGGGGCAGGATCATTGGGGAGGTTTGTCACTTCGTGGACGTCCTGACTTACCTGAGCGGGTCCCTTCCAATTTCCCTTTACACCGCCTCAATGCCAGGTCCGCATAACCTTCATGATACCCTTCAGGTGTGCTTGAGTTATGCAGACGGTTCAGTAGGTACAATTGCCTACCTGGCCAACGGTGACAAGAGCCTGTCCAAAGAGCGCCTCGAGGTCTTTGCTCACGGAGAAACTGCGGTCGTGGAGGATTTCAAAACGCTGACCTTTTATTCGAAGGGGAAAAAGAAAAAAAAGACACTGCTTTCTCAAGACAAAGGCCAAAAGAACGAGATCAATCTTTTTTTAGAAAGTCTTAGTAAAGGCGCCGGCGAGATCATACCGTTTGAGGAGATATACAGCGCCTCCCTGGTCACCTTCAAAATCATCGAGTCAATCCAGCGAGGTGAAAGCCTCAAGCTGTAAATAATGACTGTATTGAACGCTTCCTTATCCGCTTTGAATTCAGAATTGTCAGCCCGCCAGCGATCTTTCTATTCCATGGCTTTCTCAAAAAAGACTATAAAGCTCAAATCCAACAGATTATGAACCGGGAAAGATTGTACTTTTATCTGGTTCGCTTGCAAAAGGCCTCTCCGGCTGAATGGTTTCATCGGCTCAGGGGATATTTTTTTATTTCGCTGCTAAAAGCAGCCCGGGTTATACCTGTCTATTCGGTTCAAGCCCCTGAGGTGAATGCAAAACTTCTGGAAGCAATCCAGGTTCCCTCATTATATGGAGAGATCGAACCAGGAGTTATAAGAGAAATCCTGGAGGGCAAGGTCTTTAGCCTCAACCAGGATCAAGCTGAAATTACAGAATTCGAGAATATTTGGCGGAATCATTTTTTTTCTGATGTCCCTACGAACCAGAAAGATCCTGATATCCGGACGGTTTGGGAACCGGCCAGGCTCCAGCACCTTACTCTCGTTCTGCACCGTATCAGGGAGTTATCCGGCGCTTCAAACGTTGGTTCATTAAAAAAGTTCGTGCGTGATACCTTGCTGGCTTGGCTGCAAAAGAACCCGTTTCCCTTGGGCCCTCATTTCGTGTCGGTCATGGAATGCGGGCTCAGAATCCCGGTTTTTCTCCAAAGCCTGAAAATCCTGGACACTCTTTCCACCGTGGAAAGAAAGGCTATTCTCCAGGCCATATATGAACACGCCTGGATTATCTGGAAACGGCTCTCCCTTTACTCTTCTCTGGGCAACCACACCGTGGCGGAGTGCGTGGGGCTCATTATTGCCGGTGCCATTTTCCAGGAGACCGACCAGGGTCGCAAATGGCTGCGAACTACTATCAGGTTACTGGAACAGGAGTGCCAACACCAGATCCTCGATGACGGAGGACCGGCCGAGCAGTCTCTGAGCTACCACCGTTTCATTCTGGATATGTACCGGTTCATCATTGTTTTCTTAGAACAAAATAAACTCCATGATTGTGCTGCCCTTAAACCCCGCATACAAGCAGGGGAGGAGTTTTGGGAAGCCTTCCAGATTAACGAGGCAGAAGCTCCTTGCATCGGCGACAGTGACGATGGATTTGCCATCGCCCCTGGATTGAGCCCTTTTCGGGCCGAATCTTCACAAATGTCTGAGTTTCATGGTTCAATTCAAAAAAGGCAGAGGACTAATGACCGGATTGAGGAAGCTCCTTTATACCATACTTTTCCTAACTCCGGTTATACAGTCTTGAAAACATGCGATCAAATTCTGCTTACTTTCAACCACGGCCCGCTGGGCATGACTCCCTTTTTCAATCATGGGCACGCAGACGCACTCGCCATTACCCTCTCAAAAAAAGGTCAGCAAATTCTAATTGATCCTGGGACCTACCGGTACAATGGTGTCCCTGAGTGGAGGAAATATTTCAAAGGAACACGCGCGCATAATACAGTCACTATTGATGGTTTGGATCAGGCCGTTCAAGTGAATTCGTTTATATGGAGTCATCCTTACGAAGCGCGTCTTCTAGGTTGTGAAAAAAAGCCGAAAGGAATAGTCGTTGAAGCGGTTCACAACGGATATACTAGATTGAAGAACCCTGTAAGGCACAAACGAACAATCTTTCTGCGCGGAAAGTCTGATTTCATTATCAAGGACAGTTTTTCAGGACAGGGTATAAACGAGTTTGAAATCAACTACCATCTCCACTCCGAAGTAAAAGTGAATGAGGCTAATGGCTGGTGGCACATAGATAAAGGAGGTCAGAGGGTTTTTATTACGCTTCTTGGTGATGATTTCAGGCTGGCCAAGGGCCAGTATGACCCCTTACTGGGCTGGCACTCCCCGGTGTATGGAATAAAAAAAGAAAGTTGTGTTCTGCACTGTAAAAAAAGAGGCCGGGCCGAAGAAGTATATTTTATAACAGCTATCTGCACCAACACCCCGGTTGATGTGGCTGGGCTTCAGGAGGAGATCCTTCAATTTGAATGACAGGCTTAAAATTCTAAACGTTTGGGTGGATGCCGTTGATATGGAACGAGCTATTTCCAGGGTAAAGCAGTTTCTAGAAAAAGGTAACAGACCTCATTCTATTTTAGCCGTGAACCCGGAAAAGAATTTTTCCGTACCTAAAGATCCCATTCTTAATGAGACATTCCGCACGGCTGATTTATTAATCCCGGATGGGATAGGAGTGGTAATAGCAGCGAGAATCCTGTATAATATCAAGCTATCTAGGGTTCCTGGCGTCGAGCTCATGGAAAAAATCTGTGAATTAGCGGCAAAGGATAATTACAGTATCTTTATATACGGAGCCAGGGAAGAAGTTAATGCCTCAGCGGCAAAAGTGCTGGCTGAACACCATAAGGGTTTGAAAGTCGCTGGAAGATCCAACGGATATATTAAAGAACAGGAAATGAATGAACTTGTGAGCAAAATAAATGTCTCAAAGGCTAATATCCTTTTTCTGGCGCTTGGTTCTCCCAAACAAGAAAGGTGGTTTGCTGCCCATAAGGATGCCCTCGAAAATATCAGAGTCTGTCAAGGAATCGGGGGAACACTGGATACAATTGCGGGCAACGTGAAGCGCGCACCGGAAATTTGGCAAAAATATAATGCAGAATGGCTCTACCGGTTAATTAAAGAACCCGGACGCATTAGCAGGCAAAAGATGCTGCCGCTCTTTGGGGCAATGGTTTTGATTACAAAACTAAAAGCTTACTTCAAGTTTTCAAGGGACCAATAAACAGACTCAAAGTAGAACTACTTTTAAAACTGATACAATTACTTTAATAATTTAAGGATAGACTCCAATAGAGTTAGCTAGTGATTTCTATTTCATTTTTTTAATTGAACGAGTCCTGGCATTTGGTAATAAATTTTCAACGGAAGTTCACCCCGATCAAATTGAATAAAGCTAATAATAACGGGTAATTAGTGCCGAAATGGCCTGATAATTGTAGGCATGTAATAAATGATTACATCACACAATAAGCTT
>JAFDHD010000129.1 GCA_019308995.1 Deltaproteobacteria bacterium
AATTATCGCCAATGTGCCAGGTTACCCAATCTCAGCCAAGGCCCTGAAAGGGGACGTGCTTTTGAGGGAAGCCAAGTCGGCGGTCAAGAAAGCCAAGAGGTTAAAGAGAAAAGCGGGCAAAGGGGAAAAAGAAAAGAAAGCATACGAAAAGGCCCAGGCCTTAGCAGATAAACTGGCCGCTGAAACCAAGAACGTCAAAAGCGTGGACGTCTTCCCGGTTGGCACCGGGGCCTACATCCTGGAAGAAGCCAGCCCAGGCAATTTCTTGAAAGTAAAAAGAAATCCCAACTGGTGGTTTGGCAAGAGTATCGGAAAACCGGAGATGCCTTACTATGACGGCCAGATAACTTATGTCATACCTGACCCGTCCGTTCAACTGGCCAACCTGCGGGCTGGCAAGGTCGAAAGCATGGTGGTCAGCAAGGCCCAGTATGAGTCAGTCAAAAACGATCCCAATATCAACGTCTATGTCTATCCCCACAACGCCGTATTCGGCCTGATGTTCAACCATCAGAGCAAGCCGATCAAGGACATCCGGGTGCGCAAGGCGATCTCCCACGCCATTGACCGCAAGGCCTTGATCCAGGGGACCCAGTTTGGCATGGCCCGGATCGCGAGTTGTATGTACCCTGGCGACCACTGGACTCACAATCCGAATCTGAAACCCGTGCCTTACGATCCCGAGCTGTCGCAAAAGCTCCTGGCCGAAGCCGGCTACGCAAAGGGCCTGAAGCTAAGGGGGACCACTGGTAATGAACCCATTTCAATAAACATAGCCGAGGCCATCAAGGCCATGCTGGCCAAGGTGGGTCTAGACTGGAAGGTGGATTTTCTGGACGCCCCTGCTTGGACAGACAGGCTTAGAAACCTCGAGTATGATGTGACGGTGCTTTACTGGAACTGGATCTACGACCCGGACCTGATGGCTTCCGCCTATTACCATCCTAAGGGCGGTTGGAATTTCGGGAAAAGCAACAATGAGAAAGCCATCGCCCTCATCGAGGCCGGGCGGGCGGAAACTGACGACCGGAAAAGACAAAAGATCTACTTTGAACTCGAAAAGGTGCTTTACGACAGCTACGAAGATGTCTGGATCTGGTGGGACACGGCGATCGTAGCCTACAGGAAGGTTGTTCAGGGATACAATCACAACATGATGCTTCAAGGCAGAGATGGATATTCCTTGTCACACCGTACCTGGTTCAAAGAAGGTCATCCCTAGTCCAGGAACAGGCTAACTTAAGGAAACATAGTCTAGAAAACATAGTCTAAACAACTTACCGACGGCCTGGTGTCAAAGGGCATCAGGCCGTTCGTATTTCAAGGTCGGGCGCCTTATCGCAGGAAATCTCTGGCAATGATGAGGCGTTGAATTTCGCTCGTTCCCTCGTAAATGCTCGTGACACGGACATCCCGATAGTAGCGTTCTATGGGGAAGTCCTGGGTATAGCCGTATCCGCCCAGAATCTGCATGGCGTCGTAACAGGCCTTATTGGCCGCTTCCGTGGCAAAGAGCTTGGCCATGGAGGCTTCCTTACCAAAATACCTCTTTTGGTCCTTAATAAACGCGGCCTGAAGGAGCAGAAGCCTGGCCGCTTCCAGGCGGGTGTAGTTGTCCGCGATCATCCACTGGATGGCCTGGTGCGAGGCAATAGGCACGTCAAACTGCACCCGCTCCTTGGCGTAGTTGGTGGCAAAGTCCATGGCCGCCAGTCCGATGCCCAGAGCCTTGGAACCGACGCCGATCCGGCCGCCGGCAAGCTCTGACACGGCGATGCGGAACCCATCGTCCAGCTTGCCCAGCAGGTTTTCCCTAGGAACCTTACAATCTTCAAAATGAAGCTCATTAGTGGACACGCCGTGCTGGCCCATCTTCTTTTCATCCTTACCGATCTCAAAACCGGAAAAGTCAGGTTCCACAAGGAAGGCGCTGATACCCTTTCTTTTGGGCGCCTCCTTGTCAGTGACCGCCCAGACGACGAAAACCCCGGCGTATTCGGCACTGGTGATAAACATCTTATGTCCATTCAGCACCCAGTGATCACCGTTTAATGCGGCGGTGGTTTTAATAGCAGCCGGGTCCGATCCAGCCGTGGTTTCGGTCAGGGCGAAGCTGCCCGCGGGATATTTCCCGTTCACAAGCGGCGGGATGTATTTTTGCTTCTGTTCCTCAGTCCCGACCGACTGGATGACCTCAGCCACCATGTTTGTGACGGCCGTCGTGCCGGTGGTCGCAGAGCAGGCCCGGCCCAATTCGGTCATGGCCAGCGAGAAGGCCACCGCGCCTGCGGCTATACCTCCATACTCGGGCTCGACACAAAAGCCCATGAAACCCAGATCAGCCAGTTTTTTTAAATTCCTTTTGAGAATATCCCGGTTCTTGGTGCGGTCCAGTTCAGCCGCCACGGGTTCCAGTTCTCGTTTGGCAAACTTTAAAGCCGTTTCTTGAATAGATTTTTGTTCTGCTGTCAGTTCAAAATCCATGGACTTGCTCCTTGTAACGCCTTAAGCTCGTTTTATCACCATGGACACCGCCTCTCCGCCCCCGAGGCACAGAGAAGCCAGCCCGACTTTGTTATCCCGACGAATCATCTCAAAAATCAGTGTCACCAGGACCCGGCAGCCGCTCGCGCCGATAGGATGGCCCAAGGCCACGGCTCCACCGTTAACATTCACTTTAGCGGGGTCCAGCTGTAGCTCTTTTAAGACCGCTACCGTGGACCCGCTGAAGGCCTCGTTGATCTCATAAAGATCAATATCTTCCAGACCCAGGCCTTCTTTCTTGAGACATTTTGGTACGGCCAGGATGGGTGCCACCAGGACGTACTTCATGTCGATACCCGCAGATGCCTGAGCTTCAATGGAAGCCATAATCTGACACCCCAGGCTTTCCGCTTTTTCACGGGCCATGACCACAACCGCCGCCGCTCCGTCGGATATGACCGATGCATTTCCAGGAGTCGTCAGGCCGCCTTCTTTAAAAGCCGGTTTCATCTTGGAAAGGACTTCCAGGGACGTTTCGCGAGGACACTCGTCCTGGCTGAAAAGGGTCGGGCTGCCTTTTTTCTGCGGCACCGGAACCGGAATGATTTCATCTTTAAATCTTCCAGCTTCAATGGCCGCCAGGCTTCGCCGGTAGGACTCCACAGCATACCGATCCTGATCTTCACGGCTGACACGGTATTTTTCCGAAACAAGCTCGTTGGACATGCCCATGTGAAAATCGTTTACAATGTCCCAGAGGCCGTCATGCACCATGTGGTCGCACAGAGCGCCGTCTCCCATGCGGTAACCGAATCGAGCTTTCTCCAGGTAAAAGGGCGCCAGACTCATGTTTTCCATACCACCGGCCACGACGACATCCGCGTCTCCAACCTGGATCGCCTGAGCGGAGAGCATCACGGTCTTAAGACTGGAGCCACAGACCTTATTCACGGTCAAACACTCCGCTTCCCAAGGCATCTGAGCCAGGACCGCCGCCTGTTTGGCCGGGTTCTGTCCATAACCGCAAGGCAGGACGAGACCCATGTTCACTTCATCCACCTCCGGTTTTTCGATCCCAGCCCGCCGGATGGCCTCTTCGATGACAATGGCGCCAAGCTTTGTAGCGCCTATGCTTCCCAGTGAGCCATTGAAACTGCCCAACGGCGTCCGAACCGCACTCACAATAACCGCTTCCCTCATGGCTAGCACCTCAAGTAAACGTCAATGGATTTTTGAAAACGTCGGGGGCCCTCAGACTTCCCCGAATGGTTCTTATAAATTTGCCTGCCATTTCCATTAACTCTTTCTAAGAGTCGTTTGATCTTCACGCCGATATCCCGGTGCGATCATTTGACACCCAAGCGCTTTTTCCCTATACTCGTTTCCACTTAAAAAGGATTTCTTAACGCTTCATTCCAGCTGCGATAAGTTGTCCGAATAATAATAAGACACGCGATTGTTGTCAACCTGCCTTTCATAACTTTGATACCGGAAGCCGATGAATCTGGAGGGAATTCATGAGCAAAAAACAAACCCAGTGCAGTTACTGTGCCCGCAAGCGATGCTTTATAGGTGATCTCAGTCAGGCCCCGGACTTCTGCCCTTCCCTGATACAGGCTGAAGTAATCGAACAGGCCAAGACCACGCTTAAAGAACCTGAAAACAAACAAATGGCCCAGGATGTGGCCAGGACGTGGAAGGATTACGGTAGGCTCACCCGGATTGAGGAGACGATCCTCTATGCGAAACTTCGCGGATACAAGAAACTGGGCCTGGCTTTTTGCGTGGGCCTGGCAGAGGAGGCCGAGCTTCTCAGCAACCTGCTGCTCAACGAGGGCTTCGATGTGGTCTCGGTCTCCTGCATGTGCGGCGCGCTCAGCTCGGATGATATAGACCTGCCCGAAGAAGACAAGATCCTCTCCGGCGCCCGGCAGCCTATGTGCAATCCTGTCGGCCAGGCCGCAGTGCTGGACGCTCAAGAATGTGAACTCAATATCCTGCTGGGACTATGTGTCGGTGATGATACTCTGTTCATCAAACACTCCAAGGCCCCGATCACGGTGCTGGCGGTCAAAGATCGGGTCCTGGCCCACAACCCCCTGGGGGCGCTCTATACGGCGCGACGGTTCTATACCAGAATAAACACCAGGAAGCCCAAGAAAGCAGTTGAGTAAAGGCCGCCCGCATCAGTGTTAATTCGCTGCCTTTGGTTGACAAGCCCCTGTAGGCTCAATCGCCGCGCTTAGCCCCCATGCCTGTGATTGCCATTCCTTGGTGGTTTCGAGCTCTTGGTCAAGTCGGATGAGTCGCAACGGTGCACTCCATACAGTCATTTGTTTAAATAGCCCGATTCATCCTCCAGCGCGGCGCTCGATTCTGGTTGACATATCACCAATTTTTCGCTTTATAATGGCATCCAGCCAGGAGGCAGAAAAAATAAATACGCCGGCAGCCCCTTTTTTCACACCGGCCAAAAGGAGTGATATATGTCTGACCGTGTAACTGTCTCGATTATGAATGGTGTGGCAGACGTCCGCATGAATCGTCCTGAAAAACTCAATGCCCTTGATCCGGCCATGTTTGAAGGATTGACTCAAATGGGTCTGGAGTTAGCGTCAGACCGGTCTGTGCGAGCCGTAGTATTGTCAGGCGAGGGGCGCGTTTTTTGCGCAGGGCTTGATTTTGCTAGCTTTCAGGCCATGGCGGACGCGAATGAAGATCGTCCGACACGCGGCCTCAGCGAGCGGGATTCAAGTAGTCCGGCCAACTTCGCTCAGCGAGCAGCTTATATTTGGGCAGAACTGCCCGTACCCGTTATCGCTGCGGTTCACGGGGTCGCTTTCGGCGGCGGCCTTCAGGTGGCTCTGGGGGCTGATATCCGGTTTGTGACCCCAGACGTCAGGTTATCTATCATGGAGATCAAGTGGGGTCTGGTTCCGGATATGAGCGGTACCCAGACCCTCCGTCATTTAGCCCGCCTTGACGTCGTTAAGGAACTGGCCTTCACCGGCCGCGTGATTTCAGGAACCGAGGCCGTGGAGTTGGGTTTGGCTACGCATGTCAGTGAAAAGCCGCTGGAAGCAGCCATGACTTTGGCCGCTGAAATTGCGGCCAATTCTCCAGACGCTGTTCGTGCTGGAAAAAAATTGCTTACCTCTTCCGGTTTGGTGAGCCTTGAAGAGGGCCTGCGCATGGAAGAGGAACTGCAAGGGTCGCTTATCGGCGCGCCAAACCAGGTCGAAGCCGTTCAGGCCAACCTTCAAAAACGGGAGCCAAGGTTCACGGACCCTGATTGAAGACGCTATTTTTATCGGTCAGGGCCGCGACCTGAAAAAATTTCAATATCAAGAGATTGCTTTGCGTCGCTCGCAATGACATGGCATTGATATTATCATGAAATGTCACCTGCGAGGAGCGCTAGCCACGAAGTAATCTTTTCCTTTTCAATCGGAACGTATTCTTTCATTTACTCTAATTATTATTTCCGTCCATTACGCCCTGTTACAGGAAAAGCAGAGACAACTTCAGGGATAGTATGGTATGGCCGGAGGACCCAGTTGAGTCTTCAACACCCGCTGCGCTTCCTCGATGAATTCGCACAGCAGCGGTCGAGTATCACGTGGATCAATGATATCCGTCCCGGACGCCTCGGCCGTTCGGAAAGGCGAAGCGATGGCCTTTAGACGACGTTCGAGCTCTTCACGTTTTTCCTCAGAGTCAGGCGCGGATTCGATCTCGCGACGGTAGGCTGCCATGGCTCCGCCTTCAATGTGCATCGAACCCCAGTTCGCCGATGGCCAGGCATAGCGGCGATACATACCGGTGGGCCGATGTTGACATTGTCCGGCAACGCCATAGACCTGACGCAAAACAAAGGTGATCCAAGGCATTTTACTTGCGCATACGGTACAGACCAGCCTGGCGCCGGCGCGTTCTATCCCTTGTTTCTCTGAGTCAAGGCCGACCATGAACCCGGGCTCGTCGGCAAAGGACACCATGGGTAAATGGAATGTATCGCACAGTCGGAAAAGGCGGATCACTTTCTCCCCGGCGGACACATCCGTAGCGCCACCCAAGTGTAAAGGGTTGTTGATCATTACGCCGACCGGATAACCGTTGACCCGTCCCAAACCCGTTATGCGCGACGGCCCAAAGAACGGGGCAATCTCGAAGAACGAATCACGATCAAGAACATGGTTCAAGATCGCATAAGCATCGTGGGGTTTCCTTGTTGACCGAGGCACTACTGAAAGCAGCTCCTCATCGCGGCGGTCAGGGTTGTCAGCAGGTTCGAGACGCGGCGGCGTCTCCCATACATTGTCTGGCAGAAAGCTAAGGAACCGCCGGATAATCTTAAACGCCTCCTCCTCGTTCTCGGCCAGGTTGTCAACCACCCCGCTTTTGTAAACATGAATCCGCTCATCCCCTAGATCCTCTTTGGTAATATCATACCCCAGGGCCGCCTTGACCACCGGGGGGCCGCCGGGAAAGAGCTGGCTGATGCCCTTGACCATCAGACTGAAGTGAGCGAGACAAGCCTGTACGGCCGGAAGTCCGGCCACCGAGCCCAACACCGCCGAGACAACCGGTACCGTGTTGAGGAGCTGCACTTCCACGGTTGACCAGATGTTGCCATCTGGGAGGTACGTCCGGCCGATGTGCTCAAAGCTCCTGACGCTGCCGCCGACAGCATCAAGGAGACGAATGTAAGGCAGGCGCCATTCCAGGGCTCGATCCTGCGGCTGCGGCTCACTGCCAAGGCCTTGCATGAGTTCACCCGCTCCGCCACGCACCGTGAAATCACCGCCGGTGACGATGACCTTGCGGCCGTCGAGCTCACAGATGCCTTGAACGGAAGGCTTTGGCGTGAATGCCGTAAGCTTATCGTCATCGTAAACGCCTCTGCCGGTGAGGGCGTTCCACTCCCGGAATGAGCCAGGGTCAGCCAACAAGGCGATTCGCTCGCGTACATCCAGCTTACCTCGCTTGTGCTGACGCGCAACGCCTTCCGGGCCGCCCATCTGCTGGGCAAGATGTTTCCGATACTCAAGTTCATCAACCTCCGGTCGCCAAGTCATGTTTGAACTCCTTTCAGACACGCGCTTAATTGTTGCCAAGGCCTCATAAGATGGAGATGGTGGCGCTGTTAAAAAAAGCCAGGGCCTTGTGTTTTATGGCCTGTTCTGTCAAACAATCCCGTCAACGCAAAGTCGCCGTACAGGAGAAGAGTGCCACGCCCCATGCGGTCGCTTGCCATGACCGGCTTTTGCTGAATAACTGTCCCCATGGCGATGCTGGGGGACTTTGTCAACAGTCCCAACACTAGACTTATATTTTTAAGATATTCATTTTACCACATTCATTGCAAGTTGAAACCTTGACATTAACGTTGGAGCGCCTTTGACGGGCATCAAAGAAAACGCATCGCAGGCTTTAGCCGGACTCTCTTCCAGGGCTTTATGAATATCATGAATGAAAATGGGATGCCGGGTCTTAAAGGTGCTCCATTCACAGATTTCATGGCCCTGGACTCAGGGGCCGCCCAACCCGCCTTGAACTCTGGTGGCTCTTCTCCCCGATAGCGGCTCAAAGTTTGTAAAAGTGACGGTTACTTATTATGTTA
>JAFDHD010000130.1 GCA_019308995.1 Deltaproteobacteria bacterium
AATCTCTACAATTTCTCTGTCAAATTAAGTATAGTTCAAGACACCTTATAGCATGTTATTAAGAGGCCCATCCTGAAAGGCGCGGCGAAGTAATCTGTGGCAACCCTAGACTCGATTTCTTCGTCGCGGTTGCCTGAATAGCAAAATTCTGCCTTTAGAGTAGTTCTCAAAAAATATATTCCGTTTGAATGAATACAAGAGTATCAAGATCGAGATTGCTTCGCAGAGCCTGTCCAGAGCGAGAGCGAAGGGCTCGCAATGACATCCCATTGATATTATTATAAAATGTCATTACGAGGAACGAAGTGACAAAGCAATCTCAGACCTTTTCAATCGGAACATATTTTTGCCATTCGCTCTAGAGTAGTTCTTAAAAATATATTCCTTTGCTGAAAAATAATACTCAAAAGGAATATAATTCTGACAATCGCTATAAAAAATATATGGGTTTTACTTTATCTGAGGTTTTACCCGGCCGAAGGTGAACTCTGATATGTGTTCATAGTTATAGGCCGCCCGGAGCAGGTTATCTTCCCGGAAATGATGGCTCAGGAATTGGAGGCCGATAGGCATCCCCTCTCTGCTCAGGCCACATGGCACGGATATGGCTGGAATACCGGCCAGGTTGGTGGCCAGAGTGAAAATGTCGCTCAGGTACATTGTCAAAGGGTCGTCCATCATCTCGCCAATCTTGAAGGCTGGTGTGGGTGCGACGGGGCAGGCGATGACGTCACACTCTTGAAAAGCCTTTTCAAAGTCCTGCCGTATCAAGGTCCTGACCTGGGTGGCTTTCCTGTAATAGGCGTCATAGTATCCGGCGGACAGGACATATGTACCAATCATGATTCGCCGGGTAACCTCCGGGCCAAAACCGTTGGAGCGTGTGGCGAGGTACATATCAATCAGGTCTGTATTTTCTTCGCAGCGCAATCCATACTTGACCCCATCGTACCGGGCGAGATTAGAGCTGGCCTCTGCCGGGGCGATAATGTAGTAAGCCGCCACAGCGTACTCGGTATGAGGCAGGCTGATCTCAATGAACTCGGCCCCTTCGGCTTCCATAGCCTCAACCGCCTGATTCACGGCCATTTTTATATCCGCGTCCAGACCCTCGATAAAGTATTCCTGAGGCAGGCCGATGGTAAACCCCTCTAGTCCCTGGTTTAAACTGGTCGTGTAGTCAGGAACCGGCTGCGGAGCGCTGGTGGAGTCAGCCGGGTCATATCCGGCCAAGGCCTGGAGAAGTAAGGCGCAGTCAGTCACATTCCGGGTGATGGGTCCAATTTGATCAAGAGAACTGGCAAACGCGACCAGGCCAAAACGGGAGACGCGGCCGTAAGTCGGTTTGAGCCCCACCACACCACAGTGGCTGGCAGGCTGTCGGATCGAACCGCCGGTATCACTGCCCAGGGCGCCGGCGCATAGTTGAGCAGCACAAGCTACGGCTGATCCTCCACTGGAACCCCCGGGAATACGGCTTGTATTCCACGGGTTCAAGGCCGGCCCAAAGGCCGAGTATTCATTGCTAGAACCCATGGCGAATTCATCCATATTGGTCTTGCCTAAGAAGACGGCGCCGCTTCTGCGGAGTCTGGCTGCGACCGTACTATCGAAGGGAGGTGTAAAATTGCTCAAGATCCTGGAACCACAGGTCGCGGCCACGTTTTCAGTACAGATTAAGTCTTTGATAGCCAGGGGGATACCTGTCAGAGGTGTTTGGTCTTTGGCCAAGATCATCTGCTCCGCGGCCCGCGATTGCTCAAGAGCCAAATCAGCGGTGATAGAGATATAGGCATTCAGCTTGGGATCGAGTTCCTCAATGGCATCCAGGTATGCCTGGGTAACATCTACCGGTGAGACCTCTTTGCGGGAGTAAGCGTCAGCGAGTTCATGGATGCTCAGATCAAGCAGATTCATAACCTTTCCCTCTAGATGATTCGTGGAACCAGAAAAAACGTCTCATTTCGCTCAGGGGCGTTAGCCAAAGAGTGCTCCGGGTCCAGGGAAGGTTTTACTACGTCTTCCCTGAAGACGTTGCTCATGGACTGGGTATGAGCCATTGGTTCCAGTTCTGAAAGATCCAGTTCGCTGAGTTTATCCATGTACATCAGAATGCTGTTGAGCTGGCTTGTCAGCTTCTCAATATCCGCATCACTCACCTTAAGACGTGCCAGGCGGGCGATATGCTCTACTTCTGCACGATTTATTTTCATTGTCCCCTCTCTTTTAGAGTATCCAGAAGGGTTCATATGCCTTGCGCACCTGCATAATAATCCCGGGTTCAGGCCATTCCTGCCTGATCAGGTCCTGACCGGCCGAACTAGATCCGGTCAGAACTTCCAGGACTTTGCCAACTGAGTCGGCCTGGCCCGTAAAATTGTAGCCACCTTCCAGGGTCAGAACCAGCCTGCCGCCGCAGGTTTTTTCGGCCATTGTTTTAAGAATATAAGTCATGGCGGCAAATCCCTCAGAAGTGACCGCCATACCCTGCATGGGATCAGCCAGAAGACTGTCGAATCCAGCCGAAACCAGGATGAGCTCCGGCTGAAAAGTCTTGATTAAAGGCTGTACAATTTTTTGAAAGATGGCCACATAGTCCTGGTCGTCATGTTTGGGACTCATGGGCACGTTGACCGTATAGCCCTTACCCGCCCCCTTCCCAATTTCCGCCAGACTGCCAGTGCCAGGATAAAAGGGATAAAGGTGGGCCGAGAAATATAAGACCTGGGGATTGTCATAGAAGGAGTGTTGAGTCCCGTTACCGTGGTGCAAGTCCCAATCAACGATCATGATTCGTGACAGGTCATGCTCTTTAAGCGCCCAGGCCGCAGCGATAGCAATATTATTGAACAGGCAAAAACCCATGGCCTGGCCGGCCTCGGCATGGTGACCCGGCGGGCGAACTAAGGCAAAACCATTATCCAGCTCACCACTTAAGACCTTGTCTACCAGAAGTATCAGTCCGCCTGCTGCAGACAAGGCCGCCTCAAAAGAGCGAGCACATGTTTGTGTATCTGCGTCGAGATAGCACTGGGGCTGCGATGCCGTTTGAGCAATTCGTTCATAGTGAGTCGGTGTGTGAATCAGGGTAATCTCCTCCCGGGTGGCTGGCCGTGGTTTTATAATGTGCAGGCCGGGAATCAGGTTGGTATCCAAGAAGCTGTGAATGGCTTCAAGCCTTTTCGGTGATTCCGGGTGATAATCACCGGCGTTGTGCTCTAAATATAGATTAGACCTGACAATCCCCGTGCAGCCCATGGTATGCTCTCCTACCTTTAATTATTCACCACGTCTTAAATATGTTAGCATAAACCCAGAAGGTTTGCCTGCGAAAAAAATTAATTCATTTTTTGATATTACATCTAATTACGTTTCATGGTTCTTTCCGGAAAGGCACGGCAAAGGGCTGGTTTTAAAAGAAGAGCAGGCTTAAGTATCCTGTATTAATTCCGATACGCGGGCCACAAGGTCGGATACAGCTTTAGCTGTGGGTTCGTCAAGCGGACCTAAGCCGCAAGCCGGGGTGATGATAGTGCGGCTTTTTAACAATTCGAGGTCCAGGCCCTGATCAGCCAGGGTGTGCATGGCTGTTTGGAGCCGGTTTACAAGTTCTGTGGCTTTTATTTCCTGAGTATATGCCAGAGTGGGTCCGATGCCCCAGGCCAGGTAACCCCCTCGTTCGATAAAACGAATGATGTGTTTGAGATAGAGCAGGAAGGCACTGAGATAGCCGAAGGCGTCAAAATTAACCACATCCAGGGTCGTTGATAAAATCATCTCCCAGTCGGTATTGCCACAAATATGGATTCCGACCAGTATTTCCCCATGTGAGCGGGCCGTCTCGGCCGTCTCGTTGAGCATGCGAATGACGCCTTCCCTGTTTAGTGTAGAAAAGGCGGACCCAAAACCGGTCAGGGATGGTTCATCAATAAAGACAAGAGCACTGCGGCCGACGGCTCTGATCTCGCGAGCCTGCCAGGCTGCCATTATCCCGAGGCCTTTGACAATCGGGTCGGCAAGCTCTGGATCATCGAGGATTGATTTGCCTTCTGAGGTGCGGATGGCCTGTCCAAAGGTGATCGGGCCGGTGATTTGGCTCTTGAGGAAGTCCGGACCGAAATCAGGGTCAGCCTTAGCGCGTTTGAGAAAGGCGTAGAAGCTGGCCGCTGAGTCTTGGGGCAGGGCGAAATAATCCAAATCTCCGGCCAGGAATCGCTCGTAAAACTCGGTCAGGGCTTCTGCCCGATCCTCTGTTTTAACCAGAACTTTTCGCTGGGCTGCATCTGCTTTGAGGCAAGGCAGCCGATCAGCAAACTGGAGAATCATGTCTGCACAAGGATGGGACCGGATCATCTGCGGCCAGTAGGGAAGCTTCGGACAGTCCCGAGCAATGCGGTCCAAGGTCTCGGGAATTTCCAGAAAAGGCACAGTCCCCACACCGGTGGCAGCCAGTGCTGGCAGGTCTTGCACTAGTTGACTCCTAGGGTTTTTTGAAGTGGCTGTTTATAAGAGCAGTAAATTTACAGATCGAGTTTGGCTGATAAGGGATCAAATTATTCCTTGATCCGTTCCATATACTCCCCGGTCCTGGTATCAATTTTGAGGCGGTCACCCTCGTTGATGAAGAAGGGGACCTGAACTACTAGCCCTGTCTCTAAAGTGGCCGGTTTGCTACCACCACTGGCCGTATCACCTTTGACGCCTGGTTCAGTTTGGACAACGGCCAACCCGACCGTGGTCGGCAGCTCAAGACCGATGGGCTGGCTGTTGAAATAAAGAACTGCGAGATTGATGTTTTCCTGTAAAAAATTCTTTGAATCACTGATCAGGTCTTCCGAAAGAACGACCTGCTCATAGGTGTCATTGTCCATGAAGCAGTATCCGTCTGTATCTTTATAAAGATATTGCATACTTTTTTCTTCCAGGTCAGGCCGGGTAATTTTATCTGAAGGCCGGAAGGTTTCATCCAGGACACGGCTGGTGATCATATTTTTGAGCTTGGTCCTGATAAAGGCCCCACCCTTGCCAGGTTTTACATGCAGGAAATCAATGATGATATAAGGCTCGCCTTTAAACTCGATCTTCAGCCCCTTGCGAAAATCACTGGGAGAATACATAATACTTTCGTGCTCCTCGATGTTTTATAGCTGTTAAAAACTGGCCTCAATGGCCTCCCGCCTCCTCTGGGCCGCAAGCTGAAGCCTTTGCAGCTTCTCAATCAGCCGCTCCCTGGCCGAGCTGGCCATGGGTTCAGCAGCCTCCATTGGTTCTGAAACCGGAGGGTGCTCCTCGATTCCCAGATAAAGGTCAATTATTTTTTTGCGGATTCGTTCGTTGCCCGGGTCCTGATCAAGTATTTTTTCATAGACCTCAATGGCTTTGTCCCCCAGCCCCTGTTCAAGATACAGGGCGGCCAGGGTTTCGGTCGGCATCGGTTCAGCGGCTTCAGCCTCTTCCCCGGGCGATGGTTCGAGGTCGAACATCAGGCCCTGGATCTCTTCATCCACGTCCTCCTGCAAGGTCAGGGCCTGATAGGCCTTCTGGACCCGGGCGGATTCATCTGCTTCTCCGGTGAGTTTATGGAGCCGCGCCAGAGCCTTGAAGATGAAAGCGAGTTTATCCAACCGTGCGGAAGTCTTGTGAAGCGCTTCTCTGGCTTTCTCAAGCTGACCCTGCTGAACGAATGCTTGAGCCATGAGGAGGGCCGCCTCCAGATTGTCCGGGTGGGCGTCCAGCACCCCCTGAGCTACTTTTACGCTCGCTGCGACCCGGTCTTTGGCCAGATAGGTTCGTGCGAGCGCCAGAAGGGCTGGAGAAGAGGGGTCGGTTCGAATCAGGTGCTCAAGGAACCTGAGCTCAGAATCCTCCAAGGGTTTGAATCCTGTTTCTGATGAATTCATTAAAAACTCTTTTGACGTTAGTTATTACTAATCAGTAAATGAAAGCATAAGAACAATAAGTGAGTCAACCCACAGTTTAAGGATTGGACGACCTTTTTTCGTCAGGGTCTGGCCCGGGATCATCCTTGAGCCTGAAGATCTGTTCGTCCGGCCGGATCAACCCCAGCTTCTTACGAGCCACATCCTCAATATAGCGGAGGTCGTGCTTGATTCGATCAATTTTCATCATTAACTGCCTGTTTTGCGCCTCAAGGTCCTTGTTGACGGCTTCAAGATAGTTTCGTTCCTGGTCCAGACGTTTCAAATGCAAGAAGCCCCGGTTACTATATAAAAGAATCAGACCCAGGATAACGCATAATATTCCAAGGGTGAGAAAGATAGAGCGGTGTTTGGTAAATAGAGGCACGATCTATCTTTGGGGCTCGACTTTCCAACGGGCGGCGATAACCATTTTTTTTATGCCCAGATCACGCAGGATATCCATCATGGAGACGATTTTTCCGTGAGGCACGTTCTTATCAGCGGTCAAGATAACGATGGTTGAAGCCATATCTGGGGCGGCCTTTTTTAAGACTTCCTTCAAATCCTCGATGGCTACAGGGTTACTGGCTACAAATATGTCCCCTTGAGCCGTAACGCTGATGTTGACTTTGGACGCTGTGGTAACCGGAGCGCCGGGCTTTATCTCGGGCAAGGAAATCTGGAGGCCTGGCGCGGCCACGAATTGAGTGGTGACCATGAAAAAAAGCAGGAGAAGAAAAACCACGTCAATCAAAGGGGCAATTTCAATAAGAGGCACCTCTCGATGTCTGATCTTGAACTGCACGATCTATTGCTCCGGGCCCTTGAGGGATTCGACCAGCTTGATGGATTGTTCTTCCAGATTGAGAATCAAATTGTCGGCCTTGCTCGAGACAAAACGGTACCCCACCAGGGTGGGGATGGCGACGGTCAAGCCGGCGGCCGTGGTAATCAGCGCCTCAGAAATGCCACCGGCCATGGTCCCGGGGTTGCCCACACCATAGTAGGCAATAATGTTAAAGGTTTTGATCATACCGGAGACTGTGCCCAGGAGCCCTAAAAGCGGAGTGATGCTGGCTATGGTGGCCAGAATAGAGATGTATTTTTCCAGTTCAGCGGCTTCCCTGCGACCGACTTCCTGAACCACTTCCTTGATGATCTGCCGCGGCTGGCCTGAGCTTCTAAGACCAGCCTGGTAAATGCGAGCCATGGGACTGGGATGACCCTGACAGAGTGAGATGGCGTCAGGGTACTTGTAACGTATAATGAGATCATTCATATCTTGCATCAAATCCCGCGGAAGAATGCGAACACGGCGCAGTTTAAAGAGTCTTTCTAAAAAAACTGCCAGGGCGAGGATCGAACACAAGGAGATCGGATACATCAACCATCCGCCCCGGATAATCAGGTCTGGTAAGAAAAAGCTCATGGGAAAATGCCAAAATAATTAGATAAAAGTAGTGTTTATCTTAAGTTAAAAACCGGGAGAAGTCAAGCCAGTTAACCCTTTTTGTGTTAGCAATATTAAAATGTTCCCTTTAACTGCTCTATTAAGATGTCCCCATGGAAAAGGACAGATTATTGATGAGTGGGAAGGAGCGGACGAGGTATCACCTCATGGAATTGGTGGAAGAAGGGCGGATAACATTGAAGGAGGCCAGTATAAAAATGGACCTTTCCTATCGCCAGGCCAAGCGGGTGAGGAAGAAGTTCAAGGATTATGGGGCCAAAGGGTTAATCCACGGCAACAGGGGTCATCCTTCTGGCCGGGCGTTAGATTCTGGTCTTAGAGACCGGATATTAGAGTTGTCCCGCGCCAGGTATGAACTGTTTAATGACAGTCATTTCACGGAGAAATTAGAGGAGGAAGAAGGAATAAAGGTGTGCCGTGAAACGGTGCGAAGGCTTCGGAGATCGGCCGGGATAAAACCTCAGATAAAATAAAACCCATATATTTTTTATAGCGATTGTCAGAATTATATTCCTTTTGAGTATTATTTTTCTGCACATGATTCCTGCTTACGCAGGAACGCCAACAACTTCCACTGTCATTCCCGCGAAAGCGGGAATCGTGCGCCCATGATGGCGCTCTACCCGCACGGTGAAAGTCCGTGCCGGAGCAAGCCTCAGCTCCGTAGCCAAAAGTAACTGCGCCGCCGTA
>JAFDHD010000131.1 GCA_019308995.1 Deltaproteobacteria bacterium
AGGAGAAAAGGAAAGGTAGACACTAAACGAAAACTTCAATCGAGAAGAAAATAGCTCTATTTACAAATACTTACAACCTGACAGCCTTATGGCCTTCTTACGGAACATCCGTTTAAATGTAAACTAAAAAATTATAACCATTAATCACTTGACACCCAAATTTCACTTCACTATAATCCGCTACTATAATCGTTTTAATTAAAGAATTGCGCTTTTTTTATAAGTACTGTTAGTGGATTGGAGCAGGTTGGATTGAATATATAAGCGTCGCCGGCCTTTTTAATTTAGGAATAAGGTCAACAGCCAGGTTCAATTATTAGGACTGATAGATAATGAGATCTACCTTCTTATCCAGGATTAACCCTTCATTTCCCTATTCACATTTCCACACCCTTAAAGAGCAACAGTTGTATTTAGACCTAACCTTCAATGCTAATAGACAGCGTCTTCCCTTTTCATCAGTTAAGCCCTTGTTAATTGTTCAAGAAAGAGGAGACATGCAGGTGAATTTCGTCTGTGATGAGGTTGGAAGTCAACATTAAAGAAGAAGGATGGTGGTTCTGACAGTGCTTTAATAAAGCCTGCCATCCACGAACTTCAGAAAGGAGGAGAAACGACAGGGAAAACAAAAATCAATCTTCGGTCTTTAGGTTAACGGTCTAACCAAATTAACACAGGAGGAGGAAAAGATGAAATCAGCTAAGAAGATACTTTTACTGACAATCATTTTTAGTTTTCTGTGCTTGTTGAGCCTGCCTCAGGCCATGGCAGGACGCGCTGCCTTTGACGTTCACAAAATGTCAGACATGTCTGATTTTGATCCAAACAACCCGGATATTTATACCGGGAAGGATGCCATCAGGATCGGACTTCTTCAGATTTTTTCCGGAGCCGGCGCTGGAAACGGGGAAATATTCTGGCTGACATGCAACTGGATTGCCCATGACATCAATAAGAGGGGAGGCATCCTGGTTGATGGCAAGAAGAAAAAGGTCGTATTCATCAAGGGCGATACCAAGGGAAAGCCTGCAGATTGCAAGAAAGCGGCTGAAAGGCTTATCCTGAAAGACAAGTGCCAGTTTTTGTGGGGTACCTCTGGCAGCCATCTTACCAATATCATTTCACAGGTTGCCAAGAAATACAAAGTTATTCATCAGAACTCCCTGGCGTGTTCCGATTATCTCATGGATGCTAAAAACTTCAGCCGTTATACCTTCCAAACCTTTACCAGGAACAGCATATTCGGCCAGGGCGGGGCCTATTACTATGCCAAACGAAACAAGGAAAAAAAGTTTTATATACTCTGCCAGGATTACTCCTTCGGTCACTCGCTGGCAGACGAATTCAAGATAGGCCTGAAAAAGTACTTTCCAGAAGCCCAGATCGTGGGAGAGGATTATCATCCGCTCTTTGCCAAGGACTTCGCTCCCTACGTCACCAAGATTAAGGCTTCCGGGGCCGAGGTCATCTTCAGCGGGGACTGGCTCCCGGACGGCGGTAACCTTCTCAAGACATGCCGGGACATGGGCGTGGACCTTCCTATCCTCAATATCTTTGTGGACGAACCGAACGCCCTTCATGCTGTCGGAGTTGAAAAGACCAAAGGATTGGTCAACATGAACCATTACATGGCGGACCTCAGAACACCTGAACGTCAAAAATTCTTCAAGGTCTGGGACAACCTGTGGAGAACCAAATGGAAAAAACCTTATAACACCTGGCTGTACAAGGTTTGTGGCGGGACCATAGCAGAATGCGTCTATAGCACTTACTGGCTTATGAGTGTCATTGAAAGGGCTGGCAGCACCGATCCGGAAAAGATCATCAAGGTCTGGGAAGGTGATGAGTATGAACATCCGTTTGGTGTATGGAAAATGAGGGCAGACGACCACACCAACGTCAGGGACCTTTTTATCTCAGAATATGTCCCTCCAGAAGAACAGAAAGCGTCAATGACCATCCCGCCTTATTACTGGTTCAAGGGCATTTCCAGTATAGGCAAAATTATTACCATTCCATCAAAATACTGTACACCGACTTTAGACCCGGCCCTGAAAGGAAGAGCTAGTAAATAAGAATAGTCAGCATAGAACTGTTATTAATTGAATAAGGCTGTAGACAGTATTCACTGGATTTAACGTATTCAACGGAGATAATCATAAACCCTGTTAAGGCCCGCCTTCATTATCGAGTGAAGGCGGGCCAGGCGGGGTGAATCAAAAGAAGTATCTAAAGTGAGCGGTTTTATTCTGGTTTATTAAGACGTACTCTTAAGGCATAATAATAATTGAAAAACAGGAGGTTCAACAGAGATGGATTCAACCATCGCGATGTATGTCGCTCAATTTATAAACGGAATGGCATACGGAATGTTGCTATTTCTGGTGGCGTCTGGCCTGACACTGATCTTTGGCATGATGGGGATATTGAATATCGCTCATGCTTCTTTCTTTATGCTCTCTGCCTATTTCTGTCACACGTTTTTAGAACTGACCGGAAGTTTCTGGCTGGCGCTCCTTCTGGCGCCAGTTGTTGCGGCTTTCTTCGGGATTCTGTGTGAACGATTTCTTCTCAGGAAAATCCACGCCTTTGGACATATTCCCGAATTGTTAATTACCGTTGGAATCTCCCTGGTTATTCTGGAAGGAGTAAAGCTCTTCTGGGGCACCGAGCCTTTTTTAGTCGCCACTCCCAAGACTTTACAGGGGTTTATATGGATTTCAGACCTGAAATATCCGATCTACCGGGTTTTCATTGTCGGGTTTGCCTTCTTTATTTTGGGTCTCATGGCCTTAGTACTCTATAAGACGCGCCTGGGCATGGTCGTGCGCGCCGCTGTTTCCGATGCGGATATGGTCAATGCCCTCGGGATCAATGTCCCTCTGGTCTTCATGCTTGTCTTTGGAATCGGCACCTGGCTGGCCGGTTTGGCCGGGGTTATCATCACACCCATACTGACCGTCTTCCCGGGTATGGCCGATCAGATAGGCATGGACGCCTTTGTGGTGGTGGTTACGGGAGGATTCGGGAGTCTCATCGGTGCTTTTATCGTGTCATTGTGCATTGGTGAGTTGAATTCCTTTGGAATCCAGTTCATTCCCAAGCTCGCCCCCGTGCTGATGTTCACCTTCATGGCTGTTGTGCTGGCATTCAAACCAACCGGCTTCTTTGGAGAAAGAGAATGAGAAGTAAGCTATATTTATGGATTCTATGGGCGGCGATCCTGGTCATTCTGATCCTCTTCCCGCACGTTGTTGGCATTTACTATACCAATGTCGTTGTTTTATTTAGTATTTTTTCACTTTATGCCATCACCCTCAACCTGCTCCTCGGTTACACCGGGCTCTTGAGCTTTGGCCATGCCCTGTTCTTTGGCGGCGGAGCCTATGCCACGGCCATCGCCTTGACGCATATCCCGGGCTTACCCCTGATACCGGCCGTCTTGATCGGCGGTTTGACCGCAGTCGTCCTGGCTTTAATCACCAGTCCTCTCCTGGTCAGGGTCAGCGGCACGGCCTTTGCCATGCTAACCCTGGCCTTTGGCCAGCTTATGTATGTCATCTGCCTCAAATTCAGAAATATTACCGGCGGTGAGGACGGCGTCGGCGGATTCCCCATACCGCCTTTCACCATTCCTGGCGTGGTCTCTATTGACATGACGAACCCGACGAATTATTACTATTTTGCCCTCATCGTTGTGGGGTTGAGCATCTTGGTTATCTGGTTTTTTACCAAAACGCCTTTCGGCCAGATCATAATCGGCGTCCGGGATAATGCTCAGCGGGTCAGCTACATGGGATTCAAGGTTCCGCATACCAAAGCGCTTGTTTTTATTATTTCAGGGGGTTTTGCCGGTATTGCCGGCGCCTGTTATGCGCTTCTTCAAAACCTGGTCTCCACCGACGGCGTCCTTGTCATCTACATGTCCTTTTTACCGATCATGATGGCTTTCATTGGAGGCATTGGGAGCTTTTTTGGCCCCATTTGTGGCGCTGCCATTCTCACTATTCTCGATGAGTTAATCACCATGTATACAGAGCGGGTTGAATTGGTGACCGGTCTAGTATTCATCCTGGTCGTCATGTTTGTTCCCGCAGGATTTACCGGCTTGTTAGCATCTATCAAAGAAAAATTGTTTATTAAATCCTCTGACCAGGGGATTATGGAGCAAGCTTCATGAACATCTTAGAGACAAAAGAACTGTATCACGATTTCAGCGGGCTGGAGGTACTGTTCGATGTCAATTTCGAGCTGAAGGAAGGTGAGCGTCATGCCGTCATCGGACCCAACGGCGCTGGCAAAACTACCCTCTTCAACGTCATCACCGGAACGTACAAACCGGCTCGAGGACAGGTCTTTTACAAGGGGCGTGACATTACCGGAGAAAAATCACATCAATTAGCGCGCATTGGCTTTGGGCGTTCGTTTCAGATTACCAGTACCTTTTCGAGATTAACAACCTTCCAGAATATCCGCCTGGGCATCATGTCAAAAAGAGGCATCCGCTTCAAACTTTTTCGTAAAATTGACAAGATGGAGGCTGTTACCGATGAAACCGACGAGGTACTCAAAAGGATCAACCTGGATGCAGAAAGAAACATCCCCGCAGAATTACTATCCTATGGCAAACATCGTTCCCTGGAAGTCACCATGGCCATGTCCACCGACCCAGACCTGGTTATGCTTGACGAGCCCACCGCCGGTATGTCCAAGGATGAAACCCATTATGCCGTGGAACTGATAAGACGGCTGACCGAAGGCAAAACTATGGTTATCATCGAACACGATATGGACGTCATCTTCTCCCTGGCGGACCGCATTACGGTCCTTCATTACGGGCGGATCCTGGCCACAGGAACCCCGGAAGAGATCAAGGATAACCAAGAAGTAAAAGATGCTTATTTAGGCGATCTGGAGGTTTGAGGATGTTTCTTCAAGTTGAGGATCTTCATTCATACTATGGCCCGAGCCATGTTTTACAAGGTATCTCCCTGACGGTTGATGAGGGTGAAATTGTTAGCCTTCTAGGCCGAAACGGCATGGGAAAGAGCACGGCCCTCAAAAGCATTATGGGCCTGGTCAAGCCAAAATCCGGACAGGTTGTCTTCAAAGGCAAGAACCTGACCGGATTTCCCCCTTACAAAGTAGCTAAAGCCGGTATTGCCTTTGTTCCGGAAGACAGGCGTATCTTTCCCAATTTAACGGTGCTGGATAACCTGGCTATGGGGGTTAAAGCCGGTCAAGATCAAGAGACAGAAAATTCAAACTCCTGGACAATAGACAGGGTTTTTCAGCATTTTCCAATGTTAAAAGAAAGGGCCAAACAAAAAGGCAAGTTCCTTTCCGGAGGCGAACAGCAGATGCTGGCCATTGGCCGATCCCTGATGGGCAACCCTGAACTCCTACTGATTGACGAACCGACAGAAGGCCTCTCTCCCCTTCTGGTCCAGGAGGTGCGAGACGTGCTGGCCGAAATCAACAAGGCCGGGGTACCGATTCTTCTGGTCGAGCACAACCTCAAGGTAGCCATGTCGCTCTCAAATCGCATCTATCTCATGGGCAAGGCCTACATCGGTTTCGCGGGGTCTATCGAAGAGCTGGAGTCCAACCCGGAGATCAAGGAGAAATACCTCGAAGTCTAGCCAGCACTATTTTACAAAAGGTATAATTTTTAGAAACAGACCCTGCCTTTAACCTGTGTCCAGAAACTGACATGCCGAACCGGCTGATTTATTTGGGGGGACTTCCAAAAGAGGTTTCCCCTAAAAATCTCCTTTAAGTTCTATAGTGGTTGTCAAAATTATGTTCCGTTTGAATGAATACAAGAGTATCAAGATCGAGATTGCTTCGCGGCGCTCGCAATGACATCCCATTGATATTATTATAAAATGTCATTGCGAGGAACGAAGTGACAAAGCAATCTCAGACTTTTTCAATCGGAACGTATTTTTGCCATTCGCTCTATTACTCACCAGATTGACCTGATCCACGGTCAGGGTCACAGCCCCGTAGTCCTCCTCCACCTTGCCAGCCAGGATGTAAGGCCGCCCCCAGTCTAACATATGGCAGAAGCGGCGGTGAGTTTCAGGGAAAAAGGTGGTTTCCACCAGCCCGGTCTCATCTTCAAAGGTAAGAAAACGCATGGGCTCCCCGTGTTTGGTGCTGACTACCTTGCCCGTGATCAGCCATCCGGCCAGACGCACGCGCCGACCCGCATGCCGCTTGAGGTCCGCCGCCTTGACCAGGCCCTGCCGCGGCAGGGCGTCTGCAAACAGGACAAGCGGGTGGCGATCAATGAGAAAACCCAACACCGCGAACTGAGAGCGCAGCCGCTCGATCTCGCGCCCCGGTGGAAAGTCAGGAAGGGGTTCTTCACCCTGGCTTGCGAAAAGGTTCGCAGTTTGGCCCTCACAGGCGAGGCGATTTTTTTTCCTCTGCCAGCGGGCCAGCTTCCAGAGGAGGTGTGCATGATCCCGGCCCGGAGCCAGAGAGTCCAGGGCGCCGGCCTGAATCAAGGCCCGCGCCTCCCCTTCATCAGGACGGACGCGGGCGAAAAAATCCTCAGCGCTCCTGTAACGACCTTTCCTGCGCAGCGAAACGATACGCGCCTGCGTCTCAAGGCTCAAATTTTTTATAGACTGGAGTCCGACCCGGATGAAGTCCTGTCTGCCTTTCCAGTGAATCTCGCTTAAATTAACGTCCGGCGTAAGGATGGTCAGCCCCTGCCGCCTGGCCTCGGAAACGTAGGCAAAGGTGCTGTAGAATCCGCCCTGGTTGCTGATGACCGCGGCCATGAACTCAGCCGCATAGTGCACCTTGAGAAAGGCGGCCTGAAATGAGACGCGGGCGTAGCTTGCGCTGTGGGGCTTGCAGAACGAGTAACCGCCGAAGCTCATAATCATGTCCCAGATGGCCTCAGTCTGCCTCTCCTCCACCCCCCTGGCCCGCGCTCCTTTGAAAAACCGGTCTTTATAGTCGCGAAGGGCATGCTCCTTGTCTTTCTTGGACATGACCTTGCGCAGCCCGTCTGCCTGCGCGTAAGAAAAACCGGCTAAGGCCACAGCCACCTTGGTCACGTCTTCCTGATAGACCATGACGCCGAATGTTTCGTCCAGGATATCGCCGAGCAGGGGATGAATCGGCTTCCAAGCCCCTCCTTTCAGGCGGCGCAGATACTCCCGGATAAACTCGTTGGCCGCCGGCCGGATAATACTGCTGTGGATGACCAGGTGCTCGAAGTCGCCCACTCCGGCCTTCTGCTCCAGAAGACGCATGGCCGGGCTTTCTATATAAAAGCAGCCCATGGTGCGGCCTTGCGCGATGGCCTCCTGGGTTACGGCATCGTCCTCCGGCTCCCAGCGTGACTCGTCAAACGGGGCCTCGTTTTCATGGATATTCTTAATGGCGTCGCGAATGACCCCCAGGCTGCGGTTCCCCAGGAGGTCTATCTTGACCAGGCCGCTGTCTTCCACGCCGTCTTTTTCCCATTGCACGATCTTAACCCCTTTGGGAGCGCGCTGAACGGGCACGTAATCCTGGATAGGGCGGGGCGTAATGATCACGCCGCCTGAATGGACCGAAAGATAGCGCGGCGTGCCCACGATCCGCTGAGCCAGCCTCAAAACCTCAGGCCAGGGCTCCGGGAAGTCCAGCCCCTTCATCTCTGGCAGGGCCTCCAGTCTGGCCTGAAGATCGGCCCCGGATTCATCATGACCGCGCCAGAACCAAGGCAGGCGTTTAGCCACCTGGCTGATCTCGCGATCCATAAGCCCGAAGACCTTGGCCACTTCCCGGATGGCCATGCGCGGCTGAAAGAGCACATGATTGCAGACCATGGCCGCGTGTCCATCGTACTGTTGGAAGACCGAAGCCAGGACATCGTCACGCTCGTCCCAGGCGAAGTCCACGTCAATATCGGGCGGATCGGCCCGGTCGGGGTTGAGGAACCGCTCGAAAAAGAGGTT